>JBATHN010000079.1:0-14116 GCA_049666885.1 Desulfobacterales bacterium | reverse complement strand
GCATAGCCGATAAAACAGGTGATCACATGCGCGATCAGCCAGTTGCTTTTCAATGCCGGCAGCAGCGGTTGGATGCGGTCACTAATGTTGGGAGACAGGGAAGCGTAAGCCATCGCCATGAAGGCCAATGGCATGGTGAAAGCCCCGATGACACGGTTCTCGTAGCGGCGTTCGATGAAAAGATAGAGCAGAGTAATCGTCCAGGCAAAAAAGACCAGTGATTCATAGAGGTTGGATAAGGGAGCGTGTCCAATCCCCATCCGGTAAGACTCCACCCAGCGCATGACGATTCCCGCGGTGTTGCCGATCAGGCCTAAAAGCGCCACCCAGGTCCCCAGTACACCCGGGGTCTGACGCCTGAAAACAAAACCCACAAGGTACAGAAAGGCAGAAAAACCGTATATAAAAGTGGTAATGGAAAGTGTCAGCGAGCTGTTCATTGGTCATCCTCTGTGGTTTTCTGGTCGGTTGTGGCCGGTGTGGCCTCCGGCGCCGCCCCTGGTTTCGAGCAATTCATCGACGATGGTTTCAACCTTTCTTCGCATGCCGAGCTTGTTCTTGTTGGCGTTGCCCGACACCGTCACAAGGCTCTGCCGGCCGCTGCGGACCACCTCGATGCACAGTCTCTGATGAGACATGAAAAATGTGATGATACACCCGATGATCATCAACACAAAGCCCGTGTAGACAACCCAGACACCGGGGTCCCTTGTCACCTGCAGTCCGGTATAGAATCGTTTGGTCTGCTGGCCCGGCGGGGAGCCCATATCATCGATCGAAATCAGGACCGCATCATTGCGTTGGGGATTGATCATGGGACCCATGCGATCGAAACCTGGAAATTTCAATGGCAGGACCACCTCCACCGGCACACCGTTTTTCTGGGCCAAAATGCCGATTATGGCCGGGCCCAGTTCCTTGCCTCGGAAGTCATAGCTATCCTTGAATTCTTTGATTTCGAATACGCCGAGGTCTTCCAATATGGTGATTTTCTCCCCGATCCGCAGCTTCTTGTTATAGACCATGCCGGTTTCTTTGCTGGTGAAACTCAAAGCGATCTCTTCGGTCACATCGGTTATCGAGCGTTCTGGAGGCAATTCACCGTAGCTGGATTGAAAAAAATTGATCCCTTTGTAGCGCAGCGGATGATTGACCAAGATGTCTTTTTGCAAAACCGTCTGCCCGTTTTCGATAACTGACAAGCGGCTGCGATATTCCTTGGGCATGCCGGAGGGGTAGAAACTGACGTCGAAATCCTCGCAGCGGATGTCGAAGTCCAGTTGTATCGGCTTACCCGAGTTCCTGAGGAGAACCGTGCGGGTCATTTCCCCCTCGGCGATATTGACGAATCCCTCGAAACCGAACAGAGAACCGAGCAACCCGCCGATCAGCAAAATTACCACGCTGGCATGGACGACGTAAACACCGAGTCGGGTCCAGCGCCATTTTTCAGCAAAAAAGACAAATCCGTCCGCGGTCGTGTCGCTGCGGTGATAATTGAACTTTTTCGTCACGAGGGCCTCGATGACAGGACTCAGTTCTTGTGCCGCGCGATGGTCCTTGCGACTGATTTTGTGTTTGTCGCCGCGATATCGGGCAAGATTAAACTGCGGATGCTTGATGAAGACAATCCTCAAGGTGGCTGAAAGGCGATTCAACGAGCAAACAATGATATTGACCGTCAGCAGAACCAAGAGCAGCTGAAACCACCAAGAATGGTACATGTCGAAAATATCGAGAATCTCGAACAGACGGTAATAGAACTCACCGAACGCCCGGCGGTAATTCTCCGGGCTTTCATTTTGCGGGATGAGCGTACCGATTATAGAGGTAGCCGCCAGCGTCATCAAAAGGGTGACGGTAAGCTTTACGGAAGCAAAAAAGCTCCAGAGTGCGTTGGGTTTCGGAGAATCGTCTGGAATCTCCTTGGTGTCCATTATATGTCCTTTCCAGGGGTGATTTTTTAATCGCAAGTTTTGTTTCATATAAAATTGCAGCGGCCATTGCAACGAGAAAGGCGAACCCGCAACGATTCCCGATGAAAATAAGAAACATGCAGATTACGCCGGGTAACCGAGAATCATTGGAGAACAGGCCCTCTATGTCACATAGACGGGTATTGAATCGGAAACGCGGCGGGATAAACGGCACTTCGTCAAAAGGTCAGATAGTGGGAACGCAGCCTACGGGCAGCGTGTTTTCGAAATCAAAAAGTCTCCAATTGCCAACTCCAAGAGGTGCGGCAACTGAAGACTTTTTATATCGGATTCGATAAATCTGATTCGTAGATCACTTCGCCATTCGATTCGATCCTCATTTATTAGGGAGAGAAACGTCAATCTCCGCGATCAGAAGCGTTTTTAATGCGGTAGAATTTTTTAAGCTTTTGTGTAGATCCCCCGGGACATGGATTTGATCGACCCCTTTTTGGTCAATTTGTAGAGGGCATTGCTGAGCTGTCGCGGGTTCAGATCTGTTTTTTCTTTCAACTGAGCGATGGAGATTCCTTTTCTGCTCTTTTTGATGACATCAAAAACCGAATTGAGAACCGTTGCACCCTTATCTACATTTACCTTTTTTACCTTCTTGACGGGGGCTGCTTTTTTAGCCTTGGGTTTCGCCTTGGTGCTCTTTGGAGCGGTTTTTTTCACCGCAAGACCCTTGTCGACTTGTTTCGAAAGCTTTTCTACCTGCTTTGAAAGGGCGGTGAGGTGTTTGGCGATACTCTTCAACTGATTACTTGCTTGCGTCATTTCGTCATTCCTCCCTGTTCATGTAAGATTTTTGGCAAAATCTCCGTTTTGCTTCACTGTAGTATATATCGACCTGTTCAAATGTCAACAAATAAAAATGAATTTCGACAATTAATTCAAGTCAATAAAGACATGACAACAGTATTTGGCGCTTACCGAAAGAGCCGGGTCGGTGAGGAAAGCTTTCTGGATACGCATTTGTGAATCACATCTCCGTCCTGCTGTACAACACCACAGATTCGTGCTATTGGGTACAGAGAACAATCGGGGCTCGACCTATCCCGTTCCTTTTGTATTCCATTCGGACATCACAGCATTTTCAGTCGCTGACGATGCCCGCAAATATAGGCTTTAAGGGAAGCTAATAAAAGCAGATGCGTCCTAAACAAAACCAAATCGATTACAAGAAAGAGCTTAATTCCGCCCAGCTCGAGGCGGTGATGTTCGACGACGGGCCGCTCTTGGTTATAGCCGGTGCCGGCAGCGGCAAGACCAGGACATTGACCTACCGCGTGGCGCGCCTGGTTGAAGCGGGTGTGCCGCCAGCGGCCATTCTTCTTCTGACCTTCACCCGCAAGGCATCGGCAGAAATGCTCACCCGAGCCTGCCGCTTGCTCGACGAGCGGTGCGGAAAAGTCTCCGGTGGCACTTTTCACTCTTTTGCCAACGCAATTCTGAGACGGTATGCTGCTGTGTGCGGCTTCGGTTCCGGATTCTCCATAATGGACCGGGCGGATGCGGAAAGCCTGATCGGAATGGTCAAGAAAGAACTCGGTCTTTCCGCCAAGAAGCGCGCGTTTCCACGAAATCAGACTCTCGCCAATATTTTCAGCCGGGCGGTCAACAAGGGCTTGAGTGTCGATGAGGTCGTCTTCAACGACTACACCCACTTCACCTCCGTGGCGGACGACCTGACAGCGCTTTTCAACCTGTACTCAGAACGTAAACAGCAGCTCAACTTCCTCGACTACGACGATCTTTTAGTCTATCTGTACCGCTTGCTGCGAGACCGGTCCGATATTCGTCAAAACCTCTCTGCGGCCTATCGTTACATCATGGTCGACGAGTATCAGGACACCAATCATCTGCAAGCCGAAATTCTCTACCACCTGGCCGACCGGAACCATAATGTGATGGCCGTTGGAGATGATTCTCAAAGTATTTACGCTTTCCGGGGTGCCAATTTCAAGAATATCATCGACTTTCCTCGAATATTTCCGGGCGCCACGATCATCGGCCTTGAAGAAAACTATCGCAGTGTCCAACCGATCTTGTCATTGACCAATGCCGTCATCGATCGTGCGACTGAAAAATATGAAAAAAAATTGTTCACCCGCCGGAAAGGTGGCACTCGGCCGTGCCTGGTGGACACGGTCAGCGAAAACAACCAGTCGCGGTATATCGTCGACAAGATTCAGGAGATCGCCGTCACGGGCGTGCCCTTGAACCAGATCGCCGTTCTTTTCCGTGCCAGTTTTCACTCTTTCGACTTGGAGATCGAACTGGCGCGCGAGCAGATGCCGTATGTCAAGGTCGGCGGGTTTAAATTCATGGAATCGGCCCACATTAAAGACCTGCTGGCACACATGCGCGTGGTGCTGAATCCTTACGACAGAATCAGCTGGTACCGACTGTTGCTGCTGCTGGAAAAAATCGGTCCGAAATCCGCCCACGATATTTATGAAGCGGTGTCCGCCGAACACGCCGGAACCGCTGGAATCATAACCGTCGTCAGCGGGAGAAAGAGACCGGCGGGACTCGAACGGCTGGCAGAGCTATACGCCGCTATCGACGCTCGGCCGCTGAGTGTTGCCGAGATGGGAGAGACGGTCCTGGCCTACTACCTTCCGATATTAAAGCGCAAATACGACGACCATCCCAAACGGCAGAAGGATTTGGAGCAACTGTTGACCATTATGCTCCGCTACGATGAGCTTGAAGATTTTCTGAGCGACATGGCTCTGGAACCGCCTTCCGCCAGCGTCGAAGGGTATCTGTCGACTGACGGAAGCGACGGCGACCGGCTGGTTCTCTCGACGATTCACTCCGCTAAAGGCCTCGAGTGGCACACGGTCTTCATCATCTGGGCTGTTGACGGCCGTTTCCCATCGGTTCGTGCGCTCGACAATACGGCGGAACTCGAAGAAGAGCTGAGGTTGATGTATGTCGCAGCCACACGGGCCAGAGACAACCTCTTCATTACCTACCCGAGCCAGGTTTTCGACCGCGGCGCCGGACTCTATTTCGGCCGTCCGTCGCGCTTCGTCGATAGACTGCCGCAGGAGATCATCGAGTCCTCTTCGGTATCCCCTTGGTAACCCCGCGGTCCGGTTATTCAGAAAAATATTCGACGGTGTAGACTTTGCTTGTAACGTCGCCGGCCTTCCAAGAGTTCTTTTCCAAACCGGCTTTAAGGCAGAGGTGCTCTAAAAAGGATTTCGCGTCGGTAAGCTGTTCCCAGACTTGCGGTAAAAATGTCGCTGAATGCCAGGTTCTTGAAATGATGACGCCATGAACCCCTGGCTGAAGTTTTTTGAGGAGATCGTCGGCATCGTCATATTCTAGCAAGATCGGCACAGAGAGCACGCTGACCTCGATATCGACTGCTGGCAATTCATCTGCTTCCAGCGGTGGAAAACGGGGGTCTCTGAACGCACTGTTGCGCGCGTTGTCCTCCACTCCGGCCAGAAGCGAACGCGCCGCTTCGATCGTACCGATGCAACCGCGCAACGCTTTGTTTTTGTGAAGGGTCACAAAACAACCGCATTTCTCCTGTAAAGCAGCCGAGGGTTTGACCGGTCGAGTCACTTCAGCACCGTCGACCAGTTCGGCAGCGATGGCGCTTCGGGCCAACTTTAGCAGGGAATTGCGATCGTCATCCGACAAGGTCTGGATTGTCATGATGGCAGCATGGATTTATAAATGCAAGAAGCGCGGGATCAACGGAGAAAGGCCCACCAGATGTAAATGCCCAACACCAGCAAGGCAAAAAACGCCGAGAGGTATGCCGCCCAGTTCACCGTTCGTTTGGCCATGCCGTGGGAATCGACCTCCCCGAGCCTCGATTTGCACGAAGGGCATTGGGTCACCCGCAAGGACACATAGGTGTAGCATTCCGGACACCTTTTGGTCGCGTAAACAAAACTATTGTCTTTCGTTTCGGATTTCATCTCCAAGTAAACTCCTTCGAAACCGTGTGCGTGATTCATAATTGGCGGCATTTTTATTATTTTACACGATTTCGGCGGAGTTAAAAACAGATTTTTTCAACCGTCGGCTTCGATGTCGCCGATTGCATCCCGACGGTGCGACTAACGAACGGAGAAAAAAACCCGTTGTGGGCGGACACTAGTTAAGGTAGCTATTATCGATGGTGATCTCACCGCCGCTCCGCAGTTCAGCCAACCAGTCCGTGACGGCACGGTATTGCTTTTGCTCGCGCAATTTCTCCTTCACGTCCGCTTTTTCCTTTTCGAAATCTTCGGCCGAAGGTTCCTTGCGACCGTTGAATTCGACGACGTAATACTCGTTGTTGCCCTCGAACACCTTTTGCGGCCATCGTTTTTGTGGCGACAGGAGAAAAGCCGCATCCGAGAGTTCAGGGTTGTTTCCGATTTTAGGCACCGGCGTTTTGCGGGTAAAAAATCCGGTGGTCTCCACCGGTAAGCCTGTTCGGGAGCTCTCCTCATCAAACGATTTACCGGTTTGCAGCGCGGCCAGAAACGCTTCGGCTTCCATTCGTGCCTTTTCATTCTGTTTCTCATTGATCAGATCCGCACGCACCCTCGGGGCCACGGCTTGCAGTTCGGGAATTTGAGAGTCCTTCTTGTCGGTCACCTGCAGGATAACGTATCCGTCACTCAACTCCTGTATCGGACTAACATCCATAACGGAGAGGGCGAAAGCGGAGGCCGCAAATTTTGCGCGGTCCTTGATTCCTTTAATCGGGCCTTTTTGGGTAAAAAAACCGGTTTCCGCGACAGCCAGATGTTGGTCCGCAGCATTTCGAACCAGATCGTCTCCTTGGAAGGAATTGTCGTAGATCGACTCTGCCGTTTCATAGGCCAGTGCCTTGGCGCGTTCATCGGTCAGCTTGCGCCGGATATCGTCACGGGCGGCCTCGAAGGAAATGGTGGTCGCATCGTTGACCTTATCGACCTTGATGATGTGCCACCCGAAACGGGTCTGCACCGGTTCGCTGATATCTCCGGCCTTCATATCGAAGGCTTTATCTGCAAAGGGTTTGACCATGGCGTCCTTGCGGAATGTCCCGAGATAGCCGCCGTTCGAGGCAGTGGGACCCTCGGAGTATTTTTTGGCCAACTCTGCAAAGTCTCTGCCTTCCTTGGCCAGTTTGTGGACTTCCAGTGCTTTCTGGCGGGCCTCCTCCACGCTTTTTTCCTCGGCCTGCGGGTCGACTTTTATCAGGATGTGTCTCGCTTCCACTGTTTTGGGGGTGTAAAACTCGTCCGGATTATTGTCGTAATAGGTCCGCAGTTCCTCTTCCGCAAGTGACACCCGATCCGTGTAGGTCTTCGGATCGATAAGGACATAGCGTGCTGTGAGTTCCACATCGGTTTTATAGTTTTCTTTGTGGGCCTCAAAAAAGGATTTGATTTCATCTTCGGTCGGGTTGATGTCCTGGTAGTCACTTGCTGGAAATTTCACGAAACGAAGATCCACCGAGGCATTGTTCCACTTGTACCAGTCCAGCGTTTCGGCATCGGAAACCTTCACGTTCGCTGTCACGAATTTGTTCAGTTTGTCAACCAGCATGGCGCGCTTCTGATCGGCTTCGAACGCATCCTGAGTCAATCGAAGTCGGCTTAAGATATATTCGTAGCGTTTTGGATCGAAGACCCCGGCGGTTTGAAAGGCCTCGATGTTAGCGATCGATTCGGCCAGTTCCTGGTCACTGACGCTGATGCCCAGATTCGCGGCCTCAGCCAGCATCAACTTCTGGTCAATCAACTGGTTCAGGGCCTGCTCTTTCAGACGCAAGCCCTTGATCGTCTCCTCGTTCAACGAACCGCCAAAATTGCGGCGAACCTGTTCGACCAGGTTATTGTACTGGCGGTTGAACTCCTCAAACCGGACCGGATCGCCATTTACAGTCGCTATTTTGACATCCCGGCGGTCTTGATAGATACCGTAGCCGAAGGGGATGAACGCAAGGATCACTGCTCCCAGGATGAACTTGATAATCCAGCTTCCGGCACTTTTTCGCATTAAACTGAGCATGTTATTCCTTTCTCAAAGACAGACAATATGACGGCGCTGCGACCCCGACCGACTGCACTCGTTGGTTGGACGATGCCGCGGTCTCGATATTAAGGAGGCCGGCTGAATCGATGACTTCGCCACTGGATGTTTGACGGAGAACACACGGATAGGAAGTATTCACGAGTTGGCTGGGATCACACGATTACCCCTCGCGGGGATCCATTACGATCGAGTTTTGTTCCCACCGAGCCCGAACAAAAGGAACACAAATATTCGTATTTATCGCCTTCGGGCAAGACCAGCAGCAGCCGTTTTCGAACCGGAACGGCGCGGCGGCAGGTCGCACAATAAAGCTCCGTGGCGTCGAACTGTTTATAGGCTGCGGCAGGGCTGTGGGGACGAGCTCTGCCACCGGCAAGGGTGAAAGTGGTCTTCGGCTTCATCAATCTGGCAATTCGGGTTACTGGTTGATAGTTTTAATGTCTTTCTTTTTTTGTTCATGATATGCGACGGTTTGATTAAGCTTTTATTAGGAGGAATAATATTTTCAATCCTCCCATTTGTCAACAGGTCAAAGGCACCGGCACGGCACAAACGGATCGATTTATCGGGTCGCCGTAGAATCGAACCGGGGTTTGCGGTGCTGCGCCGCAGCAGTCGGCGGGAGTGAAACGACCATTTCAACAGCGGATAAATAAGTGTTGACACACATTTGGGGACTTGTTAACGTACGTCCTGTTTTTGGGGCTGTAGCTCAGCTGGGAGAGCGCATGACTGGCAGTCATGAGGTCAGGGGTTCGATCCCCCTCAGCTCCACCAGAAAATCAATCGGCACGGCTGACCCCCTTTGGTTGGCCGTTTTTTTATGCACAGCTCTATACTTATGAAAACCAAGAATTCGAATTCATCCTCGCTCATGTCGACTGCCGAGCTCCCCGCATGCCGCCGAAGCTGCCGTTTGGCAATGTTTTGTGTTATCGGTTTGTTTTTGTTCGCGTCCACCGTCGACGAAGGCCGGGCAACCGAGCGGCCCGGCAAGGATTCGAACGCCAGCGTTTCAGTAGCCGAGCCACAGGCATTCCCGGTGGTGCACATCTATTTTGCCGATCTAAACGGCCGTTACCTGCAGGCCGAGGAACGGATCTTCGCCGGATCTGAAAGGGAGATCGACCGGGGCAGAGCGATCATGGAAGTCTTGATCAAGGGCCCCAAGCCCGGCCTGATGCGGACCTTACCCGCCGGCACCCAACTGCGCGCTTTTTATCTGGCACCCGGGAACCGGGCATATGTCGATCTTTCCGAAAGTATAACGGAGCAGTATCCGGGAGGGTGCAAATCTGAAATGTTGACCCTATATTCAATCGTTAATTCACTGATATTGAACATGCCGGAAGTGTCAACGGTGAAGATCCTCGTCGGCGGCAGGGACGTGCCGACTCTGGCGGGTCACATCGATATCCGGTATCCCTTCACAGCCGACATGTCGTTGATAAGATGAGTGACAAAAGCAAAATAAACCGCATCCGCAACATCGGCATCATCGCCCATATCGACGCCGGTAAAACGACGGTAACCGAACGGATCCTTTATTACACCGGCCGATCACATAAACTCGGTGAGGTTCACGACGGTGAGGCCATCATGGACTGGATGCCCGACGAGCAGGAGCGCGGCATCACCATAACCTCGGCCGTTACAACCTGTCATTGGAAAGAAGCCGTAATCCAGATTATCGATACGCCCGGACACGTCGATTTTACGATCGAGGTCGAACGCTCACTGCGAGTGCTCGACGGTGCCATAGGCGTATTTTGTGCAGTCGGTGGTGTAGAGCCGCAGTCCGAAACCGTCTGGCGCCAGGCAGATAAGTACAAGGTGCCCAAGATGGCCTTCGTCAACAAGCTCGACCGGGTAGGAGCCGATTTCTTCGGCACGATCGAGATGATGAAAGAAAAGCTCCACGCCAATCCGCTGGTCCTCCAGCTGCCGCTGGGGGCCGAGGACGATTTCAACGGCGTTATCGACCTGATCGAGATGCGGACTATCGTTTGGGACGACGAAACCCTGGGGGCGCATTACCAAGTAGAAGACATCCCCGAGTCAATGATCGACAAAGCCCGGCAATACCGGGACCACCTCGTCGAGACCTTGGCCGAGCAAGACGACGGCATCATGGAGGCCTATCTCTCCGATGCGACTATTGCACCGGAAGTCCTCCAGGCAGCCATTCGCCGGGCGACATGCGGCTTGAAGCTGGTACCGGTGCTGTGCGGATCAGCCCTTCGGAACAAGGGCATCCAACCCCTGCTGGATGCCATCGTTCGGTTCCTGCCGAGCCCGCTCGAAGTCCCACCGATCAAAGGCATAAACCCCGAAACAGGCGACTCCGTCACGTGCAAGAGCAGCGATACGGCCCCTCTGGCCGCTCTGATCTTCAAAGTTTCGATGATGGAAGGTCGCAAACTGTCCTTCGTTCGCGTTTACAGCGGAAGGTTGAAGGCGGGAGATGACATCTATAACCCGTCCCTTAAAAAAACGGAGAAACTCTCCCGCATATTGAGGATGCACGCCAACAAACGCGATCGCATCGATATGGCCGGAGCCGGCAGTATCGTCGGCGTCGTGGGACTCAAGCTCTCTTCCACCGGCGAAACGCTTTGCTCGGCCAAACACCCGGTTTTACTGGAACGCATCGA
Organism: Desulfobacterales bacterium; assembly: GCA_049666885.1. Taxonomy (GTDB): domain Bacteria; phylum Desulfobacterota; class Desulfobacteria; order Desulfobacterales; family SG8-13; genus JARFQH01. Next base: position 3,444 of record JBATHN010000079.1, on the reverse strand, counting down.
GTTTTACGAGCCGGTCATCTCGATCGCCATCGAACCGAAGACCCACGCCGACCAGGAGAAGATTTCACAGGTCCTGGAGAAATTTCTGGCCGAGGACCCGACCCTGCGCGTTCGCCAGGACGAAGATACCGGGCAGACGATATTGTCGGGCATGGGTGAACTTCATCTCGAGATCATTATAAGCCGCATGCAGCGCGAGTTCAACACTCAGGTCAACGTCGGTAAACCGCAGGTCGTGCATCGGGAGACCATCGAGACGGAAGCGGAAGGAAACGCCGTTTTTGACAAGGAAATCGCCGGTCAGCGCCAGTTCGGCGAAGTGACCCTGCGTCTGAAACCGCTGCCGAGGGGCTCGGGTGTGCGCTTTGCTTCACGGGTCAGCGCCGAAACCATACCGGAGATCTTCATACCAGGCATCGAGAAAGGTGTGCTGGAATCGCTTGAAAGTGGAACGCTGATGGGATATCCGGTCGTCGATGTCGACGCCACGCTTGTCGGCGGCTCCTTTCGCGAGTCGAATGGAACCGAACTGGCCTACAAGGTCAGCGCATCCATCGCCTGTAAAAACGCGCTGAACAACGCCAAGCCCTATCTTCTCGATCCGATCATGAAAGTAGAGGTCTTCGTTCCGGAAGCGTTCATGGGAGAGGTGATCGGAGACCTGAATGCCCGGGATGGAAAAATCGAGGCCATCGAATCACAAGTCGGTATCCAGGTCATTAAGGCGGTCGTGCCCCTGGCACAGATGTTCGGCTACTCCACGGTGCTGCGCTCGGCGACCCAAGGCCGCGGAACATTCACCATGCAGTTCTCTCACTTCGATCGTCCCTGAGCGTCCTCTTTTAGGGTTCTTTCAATGCCGTGAGTATTTGCTTGATCTCTTTTAGGCGTTCCTCGATTTCGCGACGCTGATCAGGGTCCTGAGTTTTTTCCAGGGCCTGTTTTAAGTGAATCCGGGCGTTGGTATAGTCGTGCTTCAGGTAATAATATTGCCCCAGGTTCAGGTAGGCCTCGGCCATTTTCCCTTCCTGACCGTAGGCTTTCCCGAGAAAATAATAGACCTGTTTGGAAACGATTTCCTGTTTTTGCAGGCGTTCAAACGCCGCCTGGGCCTCTGCCGGCTGGTCGAGCTCCAGACGGGTGCGCCCCAGGAAAAACAGTGCTTCCGGTTCCTGGGGATTTAGGCTGAGCGCACTCGCAAGCGTCGTAAGTGCCTCTTGGTAGCGCCTGTCCAGAAAATAAACCCGTCCCAGCCCGGCTAGGAATATCGGGTTGAAGGCATCGGTCTCGAGCGCTTTTTTGAGAGCGGTAACCGCTTGCTCGTTGTTACCGGCCCTGGCGAGCGCCAACCCGTATCCGTAGTAGGTTATCGCATCTGCAGTATCGCTTTTCAGTGCCGTTTCGAATGTGCTCAGGGCGACTTTCTCGTCGCCGTAAAGGGCCAGGAGTCGCGCATGAACCAGTCGAAAAGCTTCTGTGTTAACCGGCTGGATTGTTTTATTATCTTTTTTTCTACTGACGAGATAGGTATCAATGTACGCCAGTCGATCTTCCACAGCCGGGTGGGTCATCAAATAAGTGGGAACCTGGTCGGACCCGTACCACTGTTTTGCACGAATTTTGTTCAGAACGGAGAGCAATCCCACCCCCGTGTATCCTGCTTCGGTTAAATACACCATACCGACCTGGTCGGCCTGAATTTCGTTCTCCCGGCTGAACGACAGTGACGCGGATTGGCCGGCGGCCACCGATCCCATTGTCAGGGCGCCGGCCGCCTGGCCGGCACCCGCAACCCCCAGCAACATCCCGGCAGCAACCCCGGCCAAGGTGGCGATGCTGATCAGCTTGGAACGCTCGATCTTCTGGGAGATATGTCGGCAGGTGACATGGGAAATCTCATGCGCCAGGATTCCGGCCAGCTCATCCTCGTTGTCCATTGCCGCCATCAGTCCGGAATAAATAAAAACATGGCCGGCCGGAGTGGCGAACGCGTTGTAAACATCTTGTTTGACCACGTAGAAATGGTAGGGAAATGGCTGTGACGGTACTTTAGCCAGGATTTTTTTTCCCACCGAATTGACATACTCGACGATTATCGGGTCATCGATGATGTCCAGCTGTAGCGTGACGTACCTGAGAAATTCACGGGCCAGATCTTCCTCTTCCTTGATGGTGATGCCGGTTGCGACCGGGGGGCTGAGAATACCCGATAGGAAGGCTAACGCCATCAGTCCGGCGATATTTTTTTTAAATGCGTGCATAAGACCTTATCTCGATTCCTAAGGATAGACCCGCTCTCGGTTTGCAGCGGGTTTTTTGAGGGCGATCATGACACATTTTTAAAACCTTTTCAAACTGCTTGCAGTATGTTAGGTTCACGGCCATGGCGCATATTCTCTGCATAGCCAACCAAAAAGGCGGGGTCGGCAAAACGACGACGGCAGTCAATCTCTCGGCCGCCCTGGCGGTGTCGGAAAAAGAGGTCCTGCTGGTGGATTGCGACCCGCAGGGCAATGCCACCTCTGGGGTCGGCCTGGACAAGAATCGCATCACGAAAACCCTCTACCATGGCCTGCTCGGGAGCGCTGCAGCGCATGAGCTTATTTTAAACAGTGATATCGACACCTTAAAGATCATTCCGGCCAACGTGGAACTGATCGGGTTCGAAGTCGAGATGATGTCCAATCCTGATCGGGAAGCGGCCCTTAAGAATCTCGTCACCGCAGTCGCCACTGATTTTGACTATATCATTTTGGACTGCCCGCCCTCCCTCAGTTTACTGACGGTCAATGCGCTGACCGCCGCGGATGCCTTGCTGATACCGCTTCAGTGTGAATTCTATGCCCTGGAAGGCCTGGGCCAGCTTCTGCAGACCGTCAAACGGATAAAGCAGCACTTGAACCCGCACCTGCTTATAGCGGGCATCCTTTTGACCATGTTCGACCGCCGGACGAACCTCTCTTATCAGGTGGCCGAGGATGCCGAAAAATATTTTAAAAACCTGGTTTATAAAACCACCATACCGCGCAACATCCGTTTGAGTGAAGCCCCCAGCTTCGGCCAACCGATTTTGCTCTACGATGCCACCTCGACCGGAGCGCGCAGCTATTTCGACCTGGCCCGGGAGATCATGGCCGCTCATGTCACCGATTCGGCCCGCCTCTAAACCTATCAGGAATGACGACCGGAAATGCCCAGAGAAAACACAATCAGAAACAACGCCGACCCTAAAAAACGCAAGAAACTGGCCCTTGGCCGCGGGCTGGATGCGCTGATTCCCGATTACGAACCGGAAGAGGATAACCCGCGGGAATATTTTCTTTGCGACGTCGACCTGATCCGGCCGAACCGTTACCAACCGCGCCAGCACTTTCCCGACGATGACCTCGAGGAACTCGGCAATTCGATCAAGGCGCAGGGCATCATTCAGCCGCTGCTGGTGCG
>JBATHN010000078.1:0-5586 GCA_049666885.1 Desulfobacterales bacterium | reverse complement strand
TGTTCGTGCCCTGTTTCACGGATGACACAAACCGGTGGACCTTGCTGAACAGGCGGCGTGAATACCACACTGTCGTATTATAATTTCCTTGACATCACCCTGACTCTCTTGTAGCACCATTTCAGCTGATCGGAACTTAAAAAATAAATCGCATTCAATCCCGCTGCCAAGCCGTTTGAATGCCCACCGCGAGGAGGCCTGCCATGAAAAGACTCACGCTTTGTTTCCTGGCCATCGTTTTGTCTGGTATTATTTATCATGGATGCACCGAAAAGCGAGCCGCGGAGCCGATCACGATCGCCGTGCCCACGTCGTTGGGGTTCCTCGAGGGTAGTGAATCCCTCAAAGCCGTCCAGATGGCGGTCGACGAGATCAATGCCAAGGGCGGCGTGAAGATCGGCAGCGAAATGCGTCCCTTCAAAATTGCCGACATCGATATACGCGATGCGGCGCCGGGCGTGCCGGTTCCGGAAGCCTTGCTCGGCCTCGAAAAAATCATCCTCGAACAAAAACCGGCGGCCATTGTGGTCGGCCCCTTTCGATCCGAAGCCCTGATGGCCGGCATGGATATCATCGCCAAGTACAAGGTGCCGATGCTCGGCACCATCGCCATGAGCCCCGGATCGGAAAAAAAACTCAAGGAAGACCCTGCGAAGTACAAATACGTGTTCAGGACCTGCCTCAACGCGGTCTACCTGGTCAAATATCTCGCCGGAACCATGGCGCTGATCAACAAGGAGTTCGGGTTTAACAAGGTCTATGTGCTGCATCAAGATGTGGCCTGGGCCCGGGCGACGGCCGGATTCGTGAAAAAGATGTATTTTGACAAGGCCGGCTGGACAATTCTCGGTGAAGAGGCCTACCCGACCGGCACATCCGATTTTTCCTCGGCCTTGATGAAAGCCCGTACCAGCGGCGCCCAGGTCATCATGCCGGTTTTCGACATGCCCCAGAGCGGCATCCTGGTCAAGCAATGGAAATCGATGAAAGTTCCGGCCGTCATGGCCGGTTTCATCTCACCGTTGGCCGGCTCCGACGCCTGGGACACCTTCGATAAAAAAATCGGCGGCGCCATGAACAGCATCTTCGAACTCGGCAGCGCCATCTCATCCGACAGGGTTCCGTCGTCGGTAAAATTCGATGACGCCTACCGCAAAACCTTTGGAAAACCGCTGCAGGCCGGCCACGGTCCGGCACCTTCCTACGAATCGGTCTACATCCTGGCCGAAGCAATCGAACGGGCCGGCAGCCTCGATCCAGACGCTCTCGTGGCCGCTCTCGAAAAAACGGATCGTCGGGGCGTGATGGGGCGCATCCACTTTGACGAGGGTCACCAGGCCGTGTTCGGCAACGATCCGGCAGAGACGGCCGTCGGTTGCATTTTCCAGTGGACCGATGACGGCCGCCGGCTTATTGTCTACCCGGAATCGATCGCCGAGGCCAAAATTCAACTACCGGCCGGCCTGACATCACTGAAATAGCGGAGATCTGCTCGCCAACCCAACGGGGGCATCTCGGTGAACCTTTTCATGCCCCCCGTAAAATGCAAGATTGTCGCATGCCGATGTTACTGGGCACCATTGTATACGCCTTCGTCAACTCGATCATCCTGGCCTTGATGGCGATCGGCTTCAACCTGACCTTCGGGATCAGCGGCGTGGCGAACTTTGCCTACGGTTCACTTTACATTTTCTCCGCCTACGCCACCTGGATGGGGTTGAACCTGGTCGGCATGCCCTACCCTGTAGCCGCCGTCGTCTCCATCCTGCTGACAATGCTGGCAGGAGCGCTGATGTACCGTTTTATCCTGTTGCGCGTTCGCGGCCAGGCCTTGTCGGAAGTGATCGCCACTTTCGGTATCGGTCTGGCCATTCTGGAGATTTTCCGCTACCTCGGGTTTGTCGGGTTCGAATACAATCTGCCGGTCTTTGTCGACGACAGTGTCGTGCTGGCCGGTGTCTTCATCGACGTGCAGCGTCTGCTGATCGTGATCATCGGTTCGGTTGTGATTCTCGGTCTGTGGTGGTTTACCCACCATACCCGTCTGGGGCTCGCCTTTCGGGGGATCGCTCAGGACGAACGCACCGCCTTGACCCTCGGCATCGATTCCGATCGGATCGCGTTGCTGAGCGTGTCTCTCGGGGCCGGCCTGGCCGCATTAGCCGCCACCGTCATCATCCCGCTGGGCAGCATCTCCCCGGGTGAAGGCTACGATGTCCTGATCAAGGCGTTGGCCGTGTGCATCATCGGCGGCCTGGGCAGCACCGGCGGCACGATCGTGGCCAGTTTCGTGATCGGTTTCGCCGAGCGCTTCACCGATACCTACATCAGTTCCCACTGGACGATGATCGTCAGCCTGGCCGCCATCCTGGTGGTCCTGACCCTCAAACCCTCCGGGTTATTCGGAAAGCAGAAAGAATTGGAAGAAAGGATTTAGTGACTTGCAGAAGCGCAGGGAACGGATCGATCGCGGCATCAACGTCAGGTCCGGGGATGTGTTCGCCCTGTGCTCCTGGCGCGAGATGCTCTATCTGGCCGGGCCCAGAGTGCTGCCGGTGGTCGCAATCCTCCTGCTCCCTCTCGCACTCGGCATCTACTGGCAAAAGGTTCTGCTCTCGGTGGCCGTGTTCGCCCTGCTGGCAATCAGCTGGGACCTTCTGGCTCAAACCGGAATGATATCCCTCGGCCAGGCCCTGTTCTTCGGGATGGGGGCTTATGTCACGGGCATACTCAATCACTACTGGGGGCTGCCGCCACTGCTGACGATTCCGGTGGCGGCCGTTTTCGGGGGCCTGATCTGCACGGCCTTGCTTCTGCCGGTGCTGCGTTTGCGGGGAATCTACTTTTCAATGGTGACGCTGATCCTGCCCCTGATGCTGGTGCGGCTGATCGAGGCGACACGCATTTTCGGCGGCACCGAAGGCCTAACCGGTATGTCGCCCCTGCCGTCGCGATGGCTGGAGATCTATCTGATTGTCGGTGCCATGCTTGCGGCGCTCTTCGGATTCCGCCGCCTGCTGGGAACCGATTACGGACTTGTGCTGAAAGGCATCCGCGACAACGACCGCTCGGTGATCAATGCCGGCATCAACATTTACTGGTATAAAACTCAGGCGCTCTGGATCGCCAGCACCGTCGGCGCCTTTGCCGGTGCTTTCATGACGCACGTCTACATGTTTGTCGGCATGCCGGTTTTTGCGCTCGACTACTCGATTCTGCCGATCGCCGCAGCCGTGGTCGGCGGTCCGGGCTCGCTGGCCGGCGCCACCCTGGGTGCTTTCATTCTGGTACCGCTCTCGGAAGTGCTGCGCGGCGTCGGAGGGTTGCGCATCGTGTTCTACGGCGTGTTTCTGGTCGTCTTCATCGTCGCGCTGCCGGAGGGCATTTTTCACTTCATCCAGCGAAAATACAACCAGTTCGAACGCTGGGTCGAGGTGGACACATGAAATCCGCCGCCATCCTGAGGGTTGCCGGTCTTTTTAAAAATTTCGGCGGCGTTCAGGCCATCAGCGATGTTTACTTCGATCTGGCCGAAGGCGAACTCCTGGGGCTCATCGGGCCCAACGGTTCCGGCAAGACGACGGCCGTCAACCTGATCACCGGCTTCGTCAAACCGTCAACGGGCGCCGTCTTCTTCAAAGGTCTCGACATTACCGGGCTTGCCGCCTATCGTATCGTGCGCCTGGGCATCGCGCGGACCTTTCAAATGGTCAAACCGTTTTATCAGCTCCCGGCCTATAAAAACATGATCATACCGCTCTATTCGCCGCGGGTAAAAAAACTGGTCGGCGGGAAATACGGCGACCGGGATGCCGTGGCGCTTGATCTCCTGGAGGAAGTCGGCTTCGAGCGTGACGCCCGGGTGGCCTACAAGGTTGCCGGCGCACTGCCGCAGGGATATCTGAAACGCCTTGAACTCGCCAAGGCCATCGCCCTACAGCCGGACCTGCTGATCCTCGATGAACTTTTTTCCGGACTGAGTCTGGCCGAGGTCGCCAGTATCCTGCCCATTATCGAAAAGCTCAGGCGCGATGGTAAAACGATCATCATGATCGAACACCGCCTCAAAGAACTCTTCCGAATCGCCGACAGGGTGATTGTCCTGAACTACGGCCAAAAAATTGCCGACGGCCGAGCCGTCGATGTCATGGAGAGTGCAGCCGTGAAGAGTGCCTATCTGGGTACCGAGTGATGGTTTGCAGACACCGAATATAAGAATAAACATTTTCTGAGAGTTTAGCGGCAGTAAGAAAAGCTGATGAGTCTCGGCAAAGCATTTATAAAGAAATCTTCTCGTCTATTTCGAAATTAAAGCATGGTTATGCGAGATTTTTGCGTACTTTTGTTTCCAACAAGCCGTGGTGCAGTGCACCGCCGGCTGCTGCTTCGGTTTCATACAGCGCAGAACTCGGCGTCAAGCGGACCTAACCCCATCGCCGGCCCGGTTTTGAAAAAATGTCCACTTCAGGTTGAAACCCCCGGAAGGGTTCATCGTGTGTATTCGGGGGCGATGGGGTAAGGCCCGCTAACCGCCTCAAACAGCTGCGCCTGCTTCAACCGAAACAACAGCCGGCTCTCATCGGTGGAGTGACAGGACGCTGAAACGGCAAAACCAATAATTTTCATACACTGTGGGTTTTCAGAACCATGAGCGCCTGTTATCTTTAAGATAAAGTTCGGGCAAGGCCAGAGGAAAGAGGCTGTATTGTAATCCGCCGACGACCGATAACACAGTCCGAAGCCTTTATCTTAAAGATGATAGTAAAAGGAACTGGGTATCGTGTTGCAAGTAAAAAACTTGATGGTTTTTTTCGAAAATGCCCTGGCACTCAATGACTTCTCGATGGAAGTTAAAGCGGGGGAATTCGTCGGCGTAATCGGCTCCAACAGCGCCGGAAAAACCACACTGATGAACGCACTCTCCGGGTTGATTGTCGACATGCGCATCAAAGAGCAGCGCAGGGGAGGCGAACGCATTTCGGTTTACGGCGACATCCTGTTCGAAGGGGAAAACATCACCCACCTTAAACCGAGTGAACGCGTCAAAAAAGGGATCGTCCTCTCCCGAGAGCGGCACCCGGTCTTTCCGGAGAGCAGCGTGCTGGAAAACTTGAAAATCGCGGGTTACCTGCGCACCAAAGTTCAGACCAGCCGGGCCCTCGGGGCGGTCTTCGAACTGTTTCCGGTTTTGAAAAAACTGACGAAGCGTAAGGCTGGATTTCTCAGCGGCGGCGAACAACAGATGCTGGCCATCGGCATGGCCCTTGTGGTCGGCCCGAGGCTGCTCCTGCTGGACGAACCGCTCCTGGGGTTGAGCCCTCTGGTTCAAAAGGCCGTGGTCGCAGCCATCGTATCGCTGCGGGACAAAACCGGTATTACCGTCGTGCTGAGCGAGCAGTTCGCGCGGCCGGTCCTGCCGGTTATCGACAGGGGGTATGTCGTCGAGAACGGCATGCTGACCCTGGCGGACACCGGACAGGCGCTGATGAAAAACCCGGAGGTGAAATCGGCTTACTTCGGCGTGTGAATGTCACTACCAAGAGGTTCCAAGTTCACCGTTCCCCGTTCAGGGTTGAAGGATTGAAG
>JBATHN010000077.1:0-5286 GCA_049666885.1 Desulfobacterales bacterium | reverse complement strand
GGTCTCCGATGGGAACAGCGGGCTCGGTCGAACTCGCCAGCACGGCCTTGAGCGGTTCCAGATACTCCCGCACCACGGCCAACTGCGCCTCCACGTCCGCGGTGCAGTCCTCCAGATGAAACAGCTTCCGCGCGTCGATGGGCCCGTCTTTCACGTACTGGTTGTCGAGGTGCATCAGTATCGAACGGTGGATGTCATAGCCTGCCCCGGCAAAGGCGTGGCGCTGCAAGGCCATGTCGTCGAGGTGGTAGCCTTTGACGCTCGTGGTGGACTTGACCTCGATAAGGTCCCACGCCCTGGACTTCCGGCATTTTTTCAAGATGTCGATCCGCGAATAGGCCCCGTCCGGCGAGCAGGCGGCCGCCTCGAAGACGGCCGGCGGATTCAGGGCGACGGCTTCTTCCGTGGACCGGATTGTCGCGTCAATCTTGTAATACGCCTCGACGTTCTCGATCCCACCTTCGAAGCACTTCTGCGCCAGGAGCCCCACCTCGTGGCCGATGTCGAAACGGTGCTGCAGAACGAGGGAAAGCTCCGGCTTCAGATCCGGCCGGCGGCGGTGAAGCCACAAGGCCTTGGGGCATTGCAACCCCCTGAGGTACTGTGATTTCGAGATGACGGTATCATTGCTCATCGGATGTTGTACTCAGCTCTTTAAAAATGTTTTCGCGCCGGTGCGGGGTTTCCCGGGGCGGACCACGCCATCATCTTGTTATTCAAACGGAATTTCCCCCAAAATACTCATTTTGAAGCCTTAGAGCCGCATTTTCATGCCCCAAAATGCCGTTGTAAGGCGGCGGCGGTTCTCTTAACTCGCAACACTCACCTGTTCCAACCAATTTGCACCCTCTATCCCTTGGTTTGTTCTGCCACCGCTTGTGGCGCGACGATGGGAGAACACTTCTCACAGGGCGGCCTGCCAATGTCGGGCAGGAAAACCGTCAGCAAACCGAATAGCGGCAGGAATGAACAGACGCGATAGACGAATTCGATGCCCTGCAAATCAGCCAGTTTCCCCAGTACCGCTGCACCAATACCCGCCATGCCGAATGCAAGCCCGAAAAACAGCCCGGCCACCATCCCCACTTTACCCGGCAAAAGCTCCTGTGCAAAAACCAGAATCGCAGGGAAAGCCGATGCCAGGATCAGGCCAATGATGAATGTCAAGGGTCCGGTCCATGCCAGGCTTACGTAAGGCAATATCAGCGTAAAGGGTGCGACGCCCAGAATGGATACCCAGATCACGCGCTTGCGGCCGATGCGGTCGCCTACATGCCCACCGAGGAGGGTTCCTAAGGCTACGGCAAATGAAAAAACGAAAAGGTGAATCTGGGCGGATTGCACTGAGAGATGGAATTTGTTGATCAGATAAAAAATATAATAGCTGTTGATGCTTGCCAGGTAAAAAAATTTCGAAAAAATAAGCACCATCAGGACCAGCATAGCCCATATTACCGCACGGGAAGGGAGCGTCTGCTGGGAGAGCTGAGACTTGTCTGGCCGCTTCGCTCCCGATTGCTTGCCCTTGTACCAGCCGCCGACTTGCCACAGCACCAGCATGGCGAGAAGCGCAGCCAGTGAGAACCAGGCGATACTGTCTCGGCCATGCGGGATGACTATCAAGGCAGCCAGTAGCGGACCTGCTGCACTGCCTGCATTGCCACCCACCTGGAAAATCGACTGCGCCAGTCCATATCGACCGCCAGAAGCCATTCGTGCAACACGGGAGGATTCCGGATGGAAGATTGATGAGCCCGTACCAACCATTGCCGCGGCTATCAGCAGAATTCCATAACCAGGCGCAAAGGCAAGAATGATCAAGCCTGTCAGTGTGCATCCCATGCCAATGGACAATGAGTAAGGCTTCGGGTGGTGATCTGTGTAAAGCCCGACCATCGGTTGCAACAATGATGCGGTGATTTGAAAAGTCAATGTGATCAGCCCGATTTGTGTGAAACTGAGGGAAAAGGAGCTTTTCAGCAAGGGATAAATCGCCGGAAGCAGGGACTGGATCATATCGTTTAGGAAGTGCGAAAAACCGATGGCTCCCAGCACCTTGAAAGCTGTATTTTCATTGCCCGGGGCGGGTATATCAAGCGTTGCTTGAGAGGTTCGCATAATGATTTCCTTATGTGTTAAAACGGGGCTAACGGTTCAAATGCCTGAATGAAAATCATGCCCACGAAACTATGGATTCAAATGGTCTCCGTAATTCCGAGAAATATATAACGCAGATGTGCGCTGGGCAACAGCATTATCCGGAAGATCTATGACGAGATAGGCTGATACCGACAATCTCAGAATTCCGACGAGGACCATTTGCCATGCGCGGCAAGTGGTTTTTCTTACGACGGTCCCCTGGATCGGACCACGCCATCAAATTGTTATCCAAACGGATTTCTCCCAAAAATCCTCATTTTGAAGCCTTAGAGCCTCATTTTCAGGTACCGAAATGTCTTTGGGGGGATAGGGGACATTTGTGCAGAAGGTGCTTAGTATACTATACTTTGCCCATATAACGACCGGAAAAGACGATCCTCCCTTGACAGACGACCACGCACAGGAAAAATCGGCACTGTTCGTTGCCACGTTGTCCTCGTTTATGGGGCCTTTCATGATTTCATCGGTGAACGTGGCCCTGCCGGCGATCCAACAGGAGTTTGCCGCCGACGCGGTGGTGTTGAGCTGGGTGGCGACCGCCCTGCTTCTGGCGGTCGCCGCCTTTTTGATTCCGCTGGGAAAAATCGGTGACATCTACGGCCGGAAGAAGGTATTCACCTTCGGCCTATTGGTCTGCACTTTAGCTTCACTGGCCGGAGCATTTTCCGTTTCCATGCCGATGCTTATCACCGTGCGGGTTTTCCAGGGCTTCGGGACGGCCATGTTCGTCACGACAGGCATGGCCATCGTGACGTCCGTATTTCCTCCCCAGAGGCGGGGCCGTGCCATCGGGCTTTATGTGTCGGCCGTGTACATCGGTTTGTCCGTCGGGCCCTTCGCCGGCGGTCTCTTGACCCAGCACCTGGGCTGGCGGAGCAATTTCGGCGTTGTCGTTCCCTTCGGCGCGGCATCGATTTGGGTCACCCTCAAGTATCTCAAGGGCGAATGGGCCGATGCCAGAGGCGAGAGGTTAGATGTGGCCGGGAGTCTGCTTTATGCCGCCGCTGTCTTTCTGTTGGTCTACGGTGCTTCCCTGCTGCCGCGCTGGCCGGCCGTCTGCCTGATTCTGACCGGCGCGGTTGCCCTGACGGTTTTTGTCCGTTTCGAGCTGCGCACGCCGCAGCCGGTATTCGACGTGCGTATGTTCAGCGGCAACCGGCTGTTCGCATTTTCCTGCCTGGCGGCGTTGATCAACTACGCGGCCACCTTTGCGATCACCTTTCTGGTCAGCCTTTTCCTGCAGTACATCAAGGGGCTAACGCCCCAAGCAGCCGGTACCATCCTGGTTGCCCAGCCGGTGGTGATGGCGTGTTTTTCCCCGCTGGCGGGGCGCCTGTCGGATCGAATCGAACCCCGCTTGATTTCTTCGGCCGGCATGACCCTGACGGTATTAGGTTTGCTCCTGTTTGCCTTGGTCGGCACTGAAACGAGCGAATATTACATCATCGCGACCTTGATGGTGCTCGGCCTGGGCTTTGCCCTTTTTTCCTCTCCCAACATGAATGCCATCATGGGTGCGGTGGACAAAAAGTTTTTCGGCATTGCCTCCGGAACGGTGGCGGCCATGCGGCTGTTGGGTCAGATGACCAGCATGGCCATTGCCATGGTGGTCTTCGCGGTATTTATCGGCCGGGAACAAATTACGCCCAACAATTACGATCTTTTTTTGAAGAGCGTGAAGATGTCGTTCGGCATTTTTACGCTTCTGTGCACGATCGGCATCTTCTTTTCCTATTCGAGGGGATCACTTCGCCACGCGGGGGGGCGCGGCAGCACGCCCGGTTGAGGGCTGTTACGTCCAGCTCCTGGGCCAGCTTCTGGGTCGGACCTCGGCAAGCGTTTGTAATAAAAAGAGAAGCAGGTAAAAATTGCGCAACATGAAGGCTTAGAACGATGTTATTGACCGTGAAAACCGCATTTTAAGGTTGAGGCTGTCGACAGGGATGCAATGGTTTAACAAATTCAGTGTCCACATAGGGTTTATCCATTTCCATGTTGACACACTCAAAAACTTTTATTAGCATATGACCAAAATTATGGTCAACTATAAAAGAGGTCTAATTATGGAGACGCTTTCTCTGTCTGAAGCAAAAATGAAACTCAGTGAACTCATCGATAGAGTTCAGTCAACCGATGCAGAGGTTGTCATTACAAAAAATGGACGACCGGCTGCAGTGCTGGTGAGTCCTGATGAATTCGATGGCTGGAGGGAAACCATTTCGATTCAATCCGATAAAGAACTGATGGTCGAGATAAAAAAGGGTATGTCAGCTTTAAAGAAAAAGGCCAAGCTGTATACCTTGGAGGAACTTTTCGAGTAAATTATGACTTCGAAAGATCCGGCTCGAATAAAACTTAGGGTGCTCGATGAAATCGTTACCTTGATCAAAGGCTGTCACCCGAAGCTGAAAAGAAAAATTCGGGCCGGGTTGCGGCATATCGTAGTTCAACCTGAATCGGGTAAGTCCCTAAAGAGTGAATTGGAAGGATTGAAAAGTTACCGAATAAGCAGATTCAGGATCGTCTACCGTATATCATCAAAACGGATTATTGACATTGTGGCTATTGGACCGCGTAGAACGATTTATGAAGAAACGTATAAAATCATCAAAAAAGAAGCAGATCAGAAATGATGATCGACTGTGCTCAAATTGTGCCCGTCAAGGCCAACCAGTTCCGAACAAAACCAAACGAAATTCTCCCAATAATACTCATTTTGAAACCTTATAGCCGCTTTTTCATGCCCCGTAATGCCTTTTTAAGGCGGCGGCGGTTCTCTTAACTCGTTTCCGCCCATAAATTGCACATTTCTGGATCGAAAACTCACCAGTGCCCTCAATAAAACTGTGGATGGGTACTAACTCAAAAAAATCACCCGTTTCAACCATTTTGCGCCCTTTAGCCCTGATGCCGTGCCTTTCCTTGGCCTCAGTCACAAATGCCCGACTGCCGACAGCCACACTCTCCGTCCACTTTCCATCCCGGATATGCCTTAATCGTTTCGTCTTTCAAAACCAGCTCTTCCGGTGAGGGCAAAAAATCTTCAACCAACTTGATTTTGCCGATTGGCTCATTTGTGTATTTTATTTTCCCCTTTCGCCCAAAATTAGCCAGATTAGATACTTC
>JBATHN010000076.1:0-2424 GCA_049666885.1 Desulfobacterales bacterium | reverse complement strand
TTTCAAGCCAGACACCCTGCTGCCCCGATTTAGCGGCCGCCTGCCTTTTATCAGGCGAAAGCGCCTCGACTTCCTCCCCCTTTAAAACTCGGGCCTCCGGGAAAAAAAACGTGAATCGTGCACTGTTCTCTTGTGTAGTCATTGCGTGGGCTCCCTTCTTCGGTATATACGTTTCGAGGATCTCTGCACATAAACAGACTAATGTAAAAAATATAAGCGAATCAATCGAAGTCAACCCAGTCAGTGTGCCGGAAAGGAAATAAACGAAAGACAATTTACAGGAATGAATCTGCCTGCAGCAAGCTGCAGGGCGTCAAAGCTGTTTGATTTTATCCCCTCACCCTTACCCTCTCCCCAGGGAGAGGGAATCTGTGGTGACCCTGTAGCGAGCTACAGAGAATTATCAAGTTAAAAGGACCGATCGGGTCCTTGCCCAAGTGTCTTTAATGCCATAGATTAGAAAATATTTAATGATTAACGATCTCCCATCGATCAAGGAGGAAAAATGAAACCTTTGAAAATCTTGGTCCTGGTTGCCGCGATGACATCGCTGCTGTTGGCCTGTTCGACCACCGACCGGCCAACAGGCGCAGCGGATATCCGCAGTGATATCGCCGGTTCTTACGGCATCGCCTATTTCGGTCAGGTCGATGAGATTCGGTTCACGTTCAACGTAAAGCTCGGGGAGAAGCAGGTCAAACGCTCGTGGAACTGGTGGCCGAAAAGCGATAAGGTCGAGTACTGGCCTGGCGGAGATCAAACCAAGGCCGTGCGGTACAGCCGCAGCGACCTGAAAGGCAGCGCATCGGACGAGATTAAAAAGATCGACGCGGCTTTCATCAACGATCAATACTGGCTGCTCTTTCCCTTTCATCTGGTCTGGGATCGGCAGACGACGGTGGCGGATGTCGGTCGCCAGCCAATGCCCATCGGCGGACAAAGCGCCCGCAGCGTGGTCGTCACCTATCCGCCCAGCGGGGGATACACACCCGGCGATGTATACGAGCTCTTCATCGGCCCGGATAATCGCCTGGTTCAGTGGATTTACCGCAAAGGCGGATCGGTTGAACCGACACGGGTGACGACCTGGCAGGACTATCGCACGGTCGGCCCATTGACGCTGGCGCTGGATCACCGGGGGCCGAATGCCGATTTCAGGGTTTGGTTCAGTGATGTGGCCGTCAAGCTGAAAGGATCGGACCGTTGGACCGCAGCCCAGTGATCGACTTCCATCGTTTAAGGGAAAACGCCTCGTGAAGGATCCAGTCTGCTATTGTTTTGGGTACACGGCCGAAGACGTCCGGCTGGATTTTATTCGAAACGGCCGCTCGCTGGTCATGGAAAAGATTCAGGCCGCCAAGCGCCTCGGCGGATGTCAATGCGCCGTCAAAAACCCGAAGGGCCGCTGATGTCTACCCGATGTCCGCCGTGTTGTGGACAAAGCCAAAGAGGTTTCGTGACTCACTATAGCGATTCGATCATGACGGTTGATCTGATGCGTCAATTCCGGTAGATATCGGGTTCGAGTCCAGCACTACAGCCTGATGCCCATCCGCGGTTTCATTTAGGCCCAGGACGGTTTCCGACAGGTTAAACCAGAGGATACACCGGTGCACGTTCACCTCGATGACTTCGTTCCTTTCGTCACTTGGATCCGCGGTTACGGAAAGCGTTACATCAAGGCCGACCTCTTCGCCGGCCTGACCGTGGCGGTGGTGGCCATCCCTCAATCGATGGCCTATGCCCTGATCGCCGGCCTGCCGGTTCAGTACGGTCTGTACGCCTCGATCGTCCCCACCATCGTCGGTTGTCTCTGGGGCAGCTCGGCGCATCTGATCACCGGGCCCACCACCGCCGTTTCCCTGGTTGTCTTCAGCTCACTCAGTCCGTTGGCCCGGCCGGATACCGCTGCATATCTGGAGCTGGCATTTTTCCTGGCAATGCTGGTCGGCGTCATTCAGATCGGTATGGGTATGGCCCGGGTGGGGGCGCTGCTCAACTTTGTCTCGCACGCCGTGCTGCTCGGATTCACGGCCGGCGCCGCCGTGCTGATCGCCTTCAAACAGGTCCCCGGACTGCTCGGCATAAAAGTTGCCAAGACCAGCGTCTTCTATGAACACCTCTTTAACATCGTCACCCACCTGCACCAAACCGAGGTTATCACCTTACTGCTCGGGGTCATGACGATTGTCGTCATCCTGGTTGTCAAACGCAGCCGCCCGAACTGGCCGGGGACCCTGATCGCCATGGTGCTGGTGGGGAGTCTGGTGACCATTTTCGGCCTCGATCGGCGCGGAGTGGCGGTTGTGGGTGCGATCCCGCGCAGCCTGCCGCCGTTCAGCGCACCGGAAATCGGAGATATCAAGCAGATCGGGCAAATGGTACCGGGCGCGCTGGCGATCGCTATCCTCGGCCTGGTCGAGG
>JBATHN010000075.1:0-2140 GCA_049666885.1 Desulfobacterales bacterium | reverse complement strand
CTCCCCAGCCCGCATTACCCGCAATGGCACCGACCACCGTTCCAGCCCCTGCGCCTATGGCGGTTCCACTGAGGGTCCGCTGTTCGGTATCCGACATGCCGGCACATCCCAGAAACGTCAGGCTGATTACCAGGATTACGACTATCGCCATTTTTTTCATAGAGTCCTCCTTTATTGAGCTCAATATTGTGATCCATTATGTGTGATGCCTTGTATGGTACCGATCCAGGTCAACGTTCACATGGCCATTTCTCTATCAAGAAACGAAATTCGGTCTCGACCGGCAACTCGCCCCAGTACTGCGGGTGGTCCTTGACCCATTGGATAAACATACCGATGGTTTCATTGCGGGAAGGCCGCGGATCGGGGGGGCATACCAGCGGGAGGCTATTTGGTCCCGCCACGCTCGCCGCGTAGTAATGGTAAGCCCCGACCAAGTACCCATGACAAAAGTGAATGGCCTGCGAAGCCAAGGGCTCGTTATTTGGTGCGGTACAAAGATCGATGAGGTCTTTGGTGGTTTTAACCTGGAAGTCTTCAACACTCACCTCCCCGGCCATACATGGACCGATCATTAGCGTTACCAAAATTAAACAGATAAAAATTGGCCTCATAATGCACACCTCCTTTTGTGGGAATCCATGGTGAAAGATGATCACTTCTTTTTTATCAGCACCGTCAAGATGCATTCGTAAAAAACCAAAAATATCATAAGTGGGTATCACAGCTCCCGCAAGGTGGTCAAATTTGGGCGACCATGACAAGCGGTCGTTTTGCTGCAATTCTGTCACAACTCAAGTATGACCCCGGCCCTACGGGCCGCTCATTTTCAGCCGCCCAGGCCGAACAAAGCCGTTTCCAGAAGTTTATTACGGCCTCAGACATCCCCTCAGAAATTCAGAGTGCTATCTTCCGGATTTACAGGCGACGAGCACATTTACCAAATAATGTAGGTAAATATAAACAATTTTTGTGTCTTCGCCACCCCTAAAAGGCTTAAAAATGGGGGGGCATGCGAGGTGTCTGTTGCATTACGTTTTTTCCGTTAACCGAGAATAAATGTCAATGACATTTATGGCGAAGTGGTCAAACCACTTTTAGAATAAACCAAATTCGCCAAACGCTGGACGTTGAATGTTGAACGTCCATAAAGGAATGCCAGCTGTGAGCGGCCATACCATCGTGGACCGTTTTGTCATTGACATAACTCGTGAATTCCACCATATTTCTGTCCGACAAAAAAGCGTACTCATTTTCAGTACAAATTAACCGGGATCCAGCCTGAATAAAAACCGCCCTAAAATCCAAATACGGCCGCCTTGGTTGATGCGAATATAGGTGGTCATCCTCATCAACACCGTTCCCGATCATAAGGAGCACTTCATTGGCGCTGCGTCCCTATCATTATCTGCTCATATACGGGTTAATCCCCTTGGGCTATTATCTGCTTCGCGGCTACCTCTTTCTGCTGAGAATCCGGGTCGTCGGGGAGGAAATCGCTCTGGGGTGCCTGAGCGATTACGGGCGGCTGATTGTCGCCGTGTGGCATCAGCGTCTGTTGGCAGCGGTGGCCTATGTCTTGAAATTCAGACATTTCGACCCCATTATCATGATCAGTCAGAGCAGAGATGGGGAGCTGGCCACCAGGCTGGCCCGGCGGTTTGGATTTGTCCCGGTGAGGGGGTCCAGCTCGAAAGGCGGTACGTCAGCTTTGTTCGCCATTACGGAAGCCTTGAAGACCAACCCGGCGGTTATTCATATCGTGGATGGGCCCAGAGGGCCCAAGGGGATCGTTAAACCCGGTCTCATCAGTATGGCCGGGGTTTCCGGTGCCGTCATCCTGCCGCTTATCGTATCTGCCAAGAAGGCCTGGATTTTAGGAAGCTGGGACCGCTTCCTGATTCCCAAGCCCTTTAGCGAGGTGACGATCGAATGGGGGCGTCCCTTTGTCGTGCCTCGCGACTCAGGGTCGGAAACTTATGAAGAATTCAGGCGTGAGATCGAAATGAGCCTCTCAGAGGGGCACGCCGAAGACGACCTAAATTCAGGCTGGCAACAGCCACTTTAACCCGCATGTTTTATGAAATTCAATATGTTACTAATTTGAATCGTTCAAATTAGTGAAGTTGTAACTTTTGCC
>JBATHN010000074.1:0-1666 GCA_049666885.1 Desulfobacterales bacterium | reverse complement strand
AAGTCGACCATGAAAAAACATTCAAAGCCATGCGCAGCGATTTAAAAGCCGCCGAAAAATCCGCCACGGTTTTCGATCCCGAGGGCGAGGCGGCTCTTTACCTGCGCGCCCTGGTCGACACCCGCGTCTTTTTCGAGAAAAAGGTCGATGTTTCCTCGATGGAGAAAATTTTAAAAGCCGCCATAGAAGCCGAAAAAGATTCTATCGTTTTTTACCTCGGCATGAAAAATGCTGTACCGGAGAAATTCGGTCAGGATAGAATCGAGGGAATCATAAAAGAGGAAATGGGGCATATCCGATTGCTGAGCCGGGAGCTAACCCAGTTGAAAAAGTAGACAGTGGTCTTTGGGCTCGCGAAAAATAAGTTGATTTTGGGAGTTGAAGCACCCGGCCGGCAGACATAAAATCGCAGGAATATCTGGATATTGCGATATTTCACAACGAAGCCGGATGGGATTCATTGGCATCCAAAATAGTAAGTTATTTTTGAGCGAGCCTTAGTAACACGTCGAAAGTCCCCCTGATATTTTTCCCTTTATCGGTAAAGCTGTGAGACCAAAAAGGGGACCATGAGGTAAGTGTTTCTGTTTGCCGGTGACGCCGACAAACAGGGACTAATATGAAGCTCGCCAGCCCGACCAGCGGATACAGAGATCAACAAGATCCATTCATTCCGGAACCTTTCCCTGTATCGATATGTCCTCCAGACCTGAGCGGTTCAGAATCCGAATGTTCCGGCCGCTGACCTCGATCAATCCCTGCCCGGCCATTTTGGCGAAGATGCGTGACAAGGTTTCCGGGATCGTGCCCAGCAGACTGGCCAGCTGCCCCTTGGAAATCGGCAAAACCGCCTCCTCGAGTTCCTCCTGTTCGTCTGCCAGCAGCAGGAGATAGGAAGCGAGGCGGCCCGGCACCTCTTTTAACGACAGGCTTTCAACTTGAACCGCGAACTGGCGCAGCCGTATCGACAACACGGCGAGCATTTTCAGGGCCAGCGACGGGTTGCGGGAGATGAGGTCCACAAAGTCATCCCGGGGGAAAAACAATAAGCGGCTGTGAGCCAGCGCTTCTGCATTGGCGGGAAATGATCGCCCCGCAAACACGGCCACTTCACCGAACGGTTCTCCCGGACCGATGATGTGAAGGATCTGCTCCTTGCCGTCCGGAGCAAGCTTAAAAACCTTTATCAGTCCGTCGATGACGATATAGAAACCGTTGCCCCGATCTCCTTCGAAAAAGACCGGTTCCCCCTTGGTGAAATCCCGCTTGACGGCGATCTGACGAACTTCTTCCAACTGGCCAGGCGAAAGACCGTTGAATGCGGATATATTTGCAATTATTTCAATTACTTTTTTCACTAGCACCTCTTTTTTCGACATACCACCGGTTTTTGACCTATGTCAATGCATATCACCTTCGACTGATATAATAGTCGATTTAGCGAGAAAAATTGCGATTGGTTGACTTAAGTCAATGCAGAGTCACATGCCAGTGCATATGTTGTTATTAACAAATTAGCGGCGAAAGCCTATTCGAGTTTTTAAACCCCAAGAAAAGGAGAAGGATCATGTTTTGTTTTCAGTGTGAACAGACATCAAAAGGCGAAGGCTGCACGAAAATCGGCGTATGCGGCAAGAAACCCGAAGTTGCAGCCCTTCAGGACCTG
>JBATHN010000073.1:0-1602 GCA_049666885.1 Desulfobacterales bacterium | reverse complement strand
TTGGCGGTCACATGATGGGGACAGACGACCCGACCGTCGGCATCGCGATGAATCCCCTTTACACGGTAATAGACCAAGGGGAGGGTGAGATCCAGATAGGCCGAAGCGCTGATGCGGCAAATGGCGTGCTTCAAGTAGAGATCGACCGTGGCTGCTTCCAAATCGGGTTCGTTTGGGCTGTGGATAAGATTGAACCCGAAGGGAAGATCGGTCACCCGCTGCCGCAGTTGCATGATCGCGGTTTCGATGTCCTCCAGAGCCAAGCCGGCAGCGCCGAAAAAACCGATCATGCCGGCCCGAGCCGCGGTCTCCACCATCTTGACCGAGGTGATGCCGTTGGCCATGGCACCGATGACATATGGATAGCGCAGCCCAAAGGAATGCTTGAAATACGGATCACCCAAATCTTCAGGATGCAGCGCCGGTATGTACCCCAGCAAGGGATAGCCTTCCGGCGGCCCGCTAATGTCAATCCGGCCGGAGTCGATCGTCACGCAGCCGCCGCGACCGATTGCCGGCTGCCCGTCGACGTCGACCACGCACACCGGTTCGGTAACGCGTCGAATCGCCGCACAGAGGGCAGCGGCGCCAATCTCAGGCGGCTGATTTTCGGGGCTCCACCAACCGATCGGGCGGGTGTTTGAATTTGATGTCTGCATGAATATCTGCTGTTTTCCGAGCGGTTTTAGCGATCGATGAGGTCCGAATCCATATAACCGAAAGGTCTTATAGACGCTATAGACGCTGCGGTTAAAGCCGTTTTTATTACGTCGAACCCCCGGCAGGTGTCAAGTCATTCGCGCGGGTGAAATTTCCGATGCAGGTATTTGAGGTGATCGCGTGCCACGTGGGTATAGATCTGAGTCGTGGCGATGTCGGCATGGCCCAGCATGGTTTGAACCGCCCGCAAATCGGCGCCGCCTTCCAGCAGGTGGCTCGCAAAGGAGTGCCGCAGCGTGTGGGGAGTGATCACTTTTCTGAGCCCTGCCCGAAGACCGTAACGCTTGATCAGCTTCCAAAAACCCTGGCGGCTGAAAGGTTTTCCGGCCCGGGCGACAAAAAGGGTGGCACTGATACGGTCCTTGAGAAGCGCCTGGCGTGCCCCGTTGGTATACCGTCGGATTTTTTCTTGAGCATACTGGCCGATCGGCACCACGCGTTCCTTGGCGCCTTTGCCGAAAACGCGAACATAGCCGGCAGTCAGATTGACATCCTGCAGTTTGAGGGTGATGAGCTCCGAGACGCGCAATCCGGCCGCATAGAGCAACTCTATCATGGCCGCATCACGACAACCGGAGGGCTTCTTGGGGTCGGGAGCGTCGAGCAGGCGCTTGACCTCGTCGATCGTCAAGACATCCGGCAGCTTCAGACCGCTTTTGGGCAAGTCGATCAGTCGCGTCGGGTCACTGCTTAAAATTTCCTCCTGTGCGAGGAACCGGTAAAATCCTCTGATGGACACCAAGTGACGGGCACGCGAGCGGGCATTCAACCCATCTCCGCGCATGGAAATGAGATACTTGAGGATCAGCGGGGTGTCCGCTTCGGACACGGTCGCTCGCCCGCCTTCGGATAGGAAGGAAATGTAGCGAACGAGATCGCGGC
>JBATHN010000072.1:0-25858 GCA_049666885.1 Desulfobacterales bacterium | reverse complement strand
TCGCGCAGACAAAGTCGTCCACCTGTTTCTCGATGGTGTCGCCGGAGAAGGTAAAGCCGTACCGTCCGTCGTCATCTGTGTCTTTCAAACCGCCGACGGCATGCACCAGGCAGGGTTGGCCCTCCCGATGAACCTGTTCCAGGTCGGCTTCGAGGCCTTCTCCACCGTAAAACTGCGGTTTGCGGCTCGGTTGCCGGATATCCCTCGCGTAGGAGAGGGAAACTGTGTGAACCCGATACGCCAGGCCGATTCCCACCGCCATTAGATTGATGCAATCGGGTCAACGGGGGTCAGCCACCGTGGCCCAATCGTAGTGCAGTCCAGGAAACCAGTCTTCCAGGGGCGATGCACCGCCCCGCAACGGCCGCACGCCTTGGAATGCCAGGTTGTGGATGCTAAACACGCTGCGGCAGTTCCGAATTGCCGAGAAATCCGGGTGAAACTGTCCCAGCAGGGCCACGAGAGCCGCGTGTCAGTCGTGCAAGTGAATGACGTCGAACGTCCCGATCACTTTCCGGGAAACCGCGGCGACAACGGCGGCACTGAAAAAGGCGAAGCGCGAACCGTCGGTAAAAAAAGGCGTGTCGGGTGGATCGTGCATATAAATGTGGTATGTACCGCTCGAGGCATCGACGGCACTCAAAGTCGAATGGTGAATCACCAGCTGAGTCACACCGGGCGAACCGTTCGGAGGAAAGACTTCAAAAATATCGGCCGTTTGAAGTTCTCCGCGAAACAAGAACCGACAGGCCCCGATTCTTGTCGAGTCGAGGCCGAGATGCAAGTAACCGTGAGACGGGATCACGACGGTCACACGGCAGCCGTGTGCCGCTAAGGCCGGCGGGCAGATCGCGAATCACATCGCCGATACCACCGACCTTGCCGCCTTCAATGGCACCGTTTTCGGTCGCTACGAACAGAACTTCCATGGAACCCCCGGGTAAGAAAATAATAAATGTTTTCATTTTGTTCCGTATTCAGTATATACGAAACTGTCTATAAAATACACCGTAGAGGGTGGTAGAGTCAGTTTTGTCGGTTTAGTCTAGTTTCCGTCCATCAATGGCCCTTTTCAGCAATTCCCCGCCTGCTTCGGGACAGGTCGGCGTCAATCACGCTAAAGACGTGACAGGTCTACGGAATCGCTTGTGCGGCGTACACGAGTACGCCTCCGCGCAACGCCGCCGATTTCCTTGAACTTGCAGAAAATGGCGATTTCTGGATCGGAAAATAGTCAGTGCCCCTAATAAAACCGGGGATGGGCACTAGTCTATAAGAACGGTTAAACTGACCTAACTGATCCAACTGACCCGGTTAGCTGGATCCATGTCCCACAGTTGATAAAGCGCCAAGCTACAGCCCCGCGATTAACCGGTTAACCTTTCAATATACAGGGTTTTGGGGCTGGATATACTCCTTATTGCCTATACGCCTGCCCTGACGGTTATGTTTAAATTAACTGAAATATTAGATCACCGTCGAGGGCGTGACAGCGGCCCCGCACGGAAAATCCGAGTGAACTGGAGAGGAAATCCAATGGGTCGAGAAACCAATAAAGAGGCAGTCGCCAGTAAACTACAACAGCAATCGATTTACGCCAGACAGCGGGTCGTCATCAGCGGCGTTGAGCCGGAAATTGCCGATGGGAGATATCCCATCAAACGGGCCCGCGACGAAAGGGTGCGCGTGGAAGCGGACATCTTCGCCGACAGCCACGACGCCCTGTCGGCCTTGCTGTTGGTCCGCAGACAGAAAGACAACCGCTGGAACGTTCTGCCCATGCGGTCGCTGGTCAATGATCGTTGGCAAGGCTCTTTCCTGGTGGATGAACTCGGACGGTATGTTTATACGCTGCAGGCCTGGGTGGACCGATTCAAGACCTGGCGGCGGGACCTGCAAAAAAAGGTCGCCGCCGGTCAGGATGTGGCGGTGGACCTGCTCGCGGGAGCGGAGCTGATTGAAAACGCCGCATCCCGGGCAAAAGAGGAGGATGCCGCGCGGCTGAGACGATACGGTGACATCCTGAGGGGGGACCGCGTCACGGAAGTGAAAATCCGGATGGCGTTCAACCGGGATTTGCTGCGGCTGATGATCATGAACCCGGACCGGCGCTTTGCCACCACCTATCATAAACAGTTGGTCGTGGTGGTGGAACCGCGGCGCGGGCGCTTCGGCAGCTGGTACGAGATGTTTCCGCGCTCGGCGGCGGCGGAGCCGGACCGGCACGGCACGTTCAAGGATTGTGAAAATCGCCTGCCCTACATTGCCGCCATGGGTTTCAACGTCCTGTACCTGCCGCCGATTCACCCCATTGGTGAAACCAACCGCAAGGGCCGGAACAATGCAACCGTCGCTGAGCCGGACGACGTCGGCAGTCCCTGGGCCATCGGGAGTCAGGAGGGCGGCCATAAAGCCGTCCACCCCCTTCTGGGAACTCCGGATGATTTTCGACGCCTCGTGCAAAAAGCCGCTGAATCTGGAATCGACATCGCCCTGGACCTGGCCTTCCAGTGTTCACCTGACCATCCCTACGTCAGGGAACACCCCGAATGGTTTCGGCAGCGGCCGGACGGAACAGTCCAGTTCGCAGAAAATCCTCCCAAAAAGTACGAGGATATTATCCCCTTCGATTTCGAATGCGATGCATGGCAAAGCCTCTTTGACGAACTGCCGAGCGTCGTGCAGTATTGGATCGAGCAGGGGGTGCGAATTTTTCGGGTGGACAACCCGCACACCAAGTCTTTTTCGTTCTGGGAATGGCTGATCCACACAGTCAAGGTCAATTCTCCGGAGGTCGTTTTCCTGGCGGAGGCATTCACCCGGCCGAAAATCATGTATCGCCTGGCCCAGCTTGGGTTTACGCAGTCGTATACCTACTTTGCCTGGCGCAACACGAAGTGGGAATTGGAGGAGTATTTCGAGGAATTGACAACCTCCTCCGCGGCAGAGTTTTTCTGGCCCAATCTGTGGCCCAACACACCCGATATTCTGACCGAATACCTTCAAACCGGTGGCAGACCGGCCTTTATCGTGCGACTTATCCTGGCAGCCACCCTGGGAGCCAATTTCGGCATTTACGGCCCCGCTTTCGAACAAATAACCGACACCCCGATTAAGATCGGCACGGAGGAGTACAACGATTCCGAAAAATACCAGATCCGCTTCTGGGACACAAATCGGCCCGACAGCCTGAAGGACTTGATTGCGCGGGTCAACCGTATCCGTCGTGAAAATCCGGCCCTGCAGCAGGACCGGAACCTTTTTTTCATCCCTGTAGACAACGAACAGCTCATCAGCTTCGGCAAGTACACCGAAGACCGTTCCAACATCGTCCTGGTGGTGGCAAACCTCGATCCGCATCACACCCACAGTGGCTGGGTGGATATAGCGTTGGGGGAGTTGCAACTGGAGCCCCAGCTGCCGTTTCAGGTACATGATTTGCTCAGTGACGCGCGCTACCTGTGGCACGGCGGGCGCAATTACATCGAGCTGAATCCTCAGGTGATGCCGGCGCACATTTTCAGAATCCGTAAAAAAGTGCGCACCGAACGGGATTTTGATTACTTCATGTAAAGGAGAAAGTTCATGGCATTGCATCCCGGCAAGAATCCCGCACTCGAAGACGATCCGCTCTGGTACAAGGATGCCATTATCTACCAACTGCACGTCAAGGCCTTCATGGACAGCGACGGGGATGGAATCGGCGACTTCAAAGGGCTGAGTCAAAAACTCGACTATTTGCAAAGCCTGGGGGTAACAGCGATATGGCTGCTGCCGTTTTACCCTTCACCGCTCCGCGATGACGGCTATGACATTTCCGAGTACTGCGGTATCCACCCGTCTTACGGCAACCTCAATGATTTCAAAGCATTCCTGCGCTCCGCCCACCAGCGCGGTCTGCGGGTGATCACCGAGCTGGTGATCAATCACACATCCGACCAGCACGACTGGTTTCAGCAGGCCCGCAAGGCACCGGCCGGAAGCAGCCGGAGAAATTTTTACGTCTGGAGCGATACCTGGGAAAAATACCAGGAGGCGCGCATCATTTTTCAGGATTTCGAGCCGTCCAACTGGTCATGGGATTCGACCGCCAACGCCTACTACTGGCACCGGTTTTACTCCCATCAGCCGGACCTCAATTTCGACAACCCCCAGGTGCACAAGGCCGTTCTGCGGGTGCTCGACTTCTGGCTAAAAATTGGCGTCGACGGTTTGCGCCTGGACGCGGTGCCCTATCTTTATGAACGCGAAGGCACAAACTGTGAAAACCTGCCGGAAACCCACACCTTCCTGAAGAAATTGAGGGCGCACATTGACGGCCGGTACAACAACCGCATGCTTCTGTGCGAAGCCAATCAATGGCCCGAAGATGCGACGGCTTATTTCGGAGACGGAGACGAGGGGCACATGAATTTTCACTTTCCGCTGATGCCGCGGCTTTTCATGGCTTTGCGCATGGAGGACAACTTTCCCGTCATCGACATCCTGGAACAGACGCCGGATATTCCGGACGTCTGTCAATGGGCCATTTTTCTTCGCAATCACGACGAACTGACCCTTGAGATGGTCACCGATGAAGAACGGGATTACATGTACCGCGTCTACGCGGACAACCCGCAGATGCGGCTGAACCTGGGTATCCGCCGGCGTCTGGCCCCCTTGCTGGCAAACCACCGTCGGCGGATCGAACTGATGAACGGTTTGCTGCTGTCGCTGCCGGGAACCCCGGTGATCTACTACGGCGACGAAATCGGCATGGGAGACAACATATTTCTAGGGGACCGCAACGGCGTCCGAACTCCGATGCAGTGGAGTCCCGATCGCAACGCCGGCTTTTCGCGGGCCAATCCCCAACAATTGTATTTGCCGATCATCGTAAATCCCGAGTTCCATTTCGACGTCATCAACGTCGAATCCCAGGACAGCAACCACCATTCTCTGCTGTGGTGGATGCGACGACTGATTTCGCTGCGCAAGCGGTTCAAGGCGTTCAGCCGGGGCACCCTGACGTTTCTGCATCCCGAAAACCAAACCATCCTGGCGTTTGTCCGCAGCCACGAGGACCAAAACCTGCTGGTGGTTGCCAACCTGTCGCGTTTTGTCCAGTTCGTCGAGCTCGACCTGTCGGCTTACATAAAGACGACACCGGTGGAGATGTTCGGCTTGACCGAATTTCCATCCATCGACAAATCCCCCTATTCCCTGACTATCGGGCCGCATTCGTTTTACTGGTTTTATCTGCAGCCGGCCGCTGTCCGCACCGAGGCCGACCGCACCGTCCCGGAGACCGCCGGCGAACCCCCTCTTTTCGAGTGCGTGGCAAGCTGGCAGGAGGTTCTCGCGGAACGCGCCAGGCCCCGGCTCGAAAAGGTATTGCCCGCTTACGTGCGTTCCAAGCGCTGGTTCGGCGGCAAGGCCCGGCAGATCAAACAGGCCCGCATCCAGGAATGGTTCCCGCTGCCGGACGGAGGGCAAGATGCGGTTTTCGTTTTCCTACGGATCGACTACGTCGCCAGCGAAAGCGAAATCTATGTGCTGCCGCTGATCTACGTTCCCGCCCGGCTCGCGCTGGAATTGATCCACGAGCGGCCCGAAGCCGTCGTCGGCCGGATCAAATTCCGCCAAAAAGCGGAAGAAGGGTTCCTGCTGGATGCGCCGGCTGAAATGGGCTTCTGCGACAACCTGCTGAAAATGATCGAACAGCGCCGCCATGGCAGAGGACGGTTCGGTGAAATAATCGCCCGCCCGACGGCCGCCCTGCAACAGATCCTGAGGCCGCCTTTCGAGACACTGGCACCGTCGAGCATGCGGGCCGAACAGAGCAACACCTCGATCCTGTATGGAGACCGGCTGATCCTCAAATTGTTTCGTCGCCTGCAGGCGGGGGTCAATCCGGATCTTCAGATCGGGCATTACTTGACCGAAAAAGGATTTGCCCACATTCCTCCGGTGGCCGGTTTTATCGAATACCGCAGCCCCGAGGGGACGCCGACAACGCTGGCTCTCCTGCAGGGGTACGTGGCCAACCAGGGAGATGCCTGGGAGTACACGTTGAACATCCTCGAACGGTATTTCGAGCAGATCATCGCCCGGGGGATCGCCCGCGAAGAGGCCCCGGTACCCCGCACGGGACTGCTGCAGCTGACCCGCAGCGACCCCCCCGGTGAAGTCGTCGAACTGGCGGATTTCTATCCGGCGTCGGTTCGAACACTCGCGAAGCGCACCGCTCAAATGCACCTGGTGCTGGCCGAAGGTACCGCGGATCCCGATTTTGCACCGGAACGGTTTACCAAGCTGTATCAACGCAGCCTCTACCAGTCCATGCGAACCATCTGCCGGCGCAATTTGTCGCTGTTGCGGCGACGCCTGAATCACCTGCCGGAGGACACCCGCCCGGATGCGACAGCCTTGGCCGACCAGGAATCGGCCATCCTGGAGACCTTTCGGCGCTTGCTGGATATCCGGATCACGGCCCTGCGCACCCGCATCCACGGGGATTACCACCTGGGACAGGTGCTCTACACCGGCAAGGATTTCGTGATCATCGATTTCGAAGGGGAGCCGGCCCGTCCGGTGTCGGAACGTCGCATCAAACGCTCTCCTCTGAGGGATGTGGCCGGCATGCTCAGATCTTTTCACTATGCCGCCTGCACGGGGCTGCAGGTTTCCGAAACACGCGGGTGGGTGCAGCCCGAAAACCGGGCCGCCCTGACTTCCTGGGCCGACTATTGGTTTAAGTGGATGGGGGCCATCTTCCTAAAGGAATACCTGAGCGTGGTCGGTGAAAACACCTTTCTCCCGTCAAACGCCGATGAGGTGCGAGTGCTCCTGGAAAGCTACCTGCTGGAAAAGGCCATCTACGAACTGGGATACGAACTGAACAATCGTCCCGACTGGGTCAGGATACCGATTGCCGGAATACTCCACGTGATGGGCAGTATCGAGACCTGATGCTCGCGGCAATGGAAAATAACCAAGGAGGAGTCCATGTCTTTAAAAAATCCGGGAACGGACACCGGCGTCGACGACGCGGTCGACCCCGATGTCTCCCTGCTTAGCGAAGATGACATCTACCTGTTCAACGAGGGCAGCCACTTTCGACTTTACGACAAGCTGGGTGCGCACATCATCACGGTCGACGGGCGTGAGGGAACCGTTTTCGGCGTGTGGGCGCCCAACGCCGAGACGGTCAGCGTGATCGGTGATTTCAACGATTGGGACGACCACCGTCACGTGCTGACGCCGCGGGGTGATTCGGGCATCTGGGAAGGATTCATCGCCGGCGTCGGGCGCAGCGCGCCCTACAAATATGTCATTCAGTCCACTTACGACAACCACCGGTTGGAAAAAGCCGATCCGTTTGCCGTCCATGGCGAGGTGCCCCCAAAGACCGCCTCCGTGATCTGGGATCTGTCCTATGAATGGGGTGATGAAAACTGGATGACATCGCGCGCGCAGAATCAAAAACCGGAGGCCCCCATGAGCATCTACGAGGTCCACCTGGGTTCGTGGATGCGGGTGCTCGAAGAAAACAACCGCTCGCTTTCCTACCGGGAGCTGACGCGGAAACTGACCGATTACCTTTTGGAAATGGGTTACACCCACGTCGAATTCATGCCGGTGATGGAACACCCTTTTTTCGGCTCCTGGGGCTATCAGAGTCTCGGATATTTTTCTCCCACCAGCCGCTACGGCACACCCCAGGATTTCATGCACCTGATCGACACCCTTCATCGAAACGGTATCGGCGTCATCCTCGACTGGGTGCCGTCGCATTTTCCCGTCGACGGGCACGGAATCGGCGATTTCGACGGAACCCATCTCTACGAACACGCCGATGAGCGCAAGGGCTTTCATCCGGACTGGAAGAGCTACATTTTTAATTACGGGCGCAACGAAATTCGCAATTTTCTGATCAGCAGCAGTCTCTTCTGGCTGGACAAGTACCACATTGACGGGTTTCGCGTCGATGCGGTCGCCTCGATGCTCTATTTGGATTATTCCCGCAGCCCGGGGGAATGGATTCCCAACGAATTCGGCGGCAACGAAAACCTGGAAGCCATTTCCTTTCTACGCCGCTTCAACGAAGAGACGCATAAAAATTACCCCGGCACCATCACGATTGCCGAAGAATCCACCGCCTGGCCGATGGTGTCACGCCCGGTGTTCCTCGGTGGGCTCGGTTTCGACATGAAATGGGACATGGGGTGGATGCACGACACCCTGGCCTATTTTTCAAAGGATCCGGTTCATCGCTCTTACCACCACAACAAGCTGACCTTCCGTATGATCTATGCGTTTCATGAAAACTATGTACTGCCTCTCTCCCACGACGAAGTGGTTCATGGCAAAGGGTCTCTCCTGGGAAAAATGCCGGGAGACAACTGGCAGAAATTCGCCAATCTCCGCCTGCTGTTCGGCTATATGTACGCCCAACCCGGTAAGAAGCTCGTCTTTATGGGCGGTGAATTCGGGCAGTGGGCCGAATGGGCGCATGACCGCAGTCTGGACTGGCACCTGCTCGAGTCTTCATTGCACAGCGGGCTGCATCGCTGGATGCGCGATCTCAACCAGTTGTACCGCAACGAAGCGGCCATGCACGAATCCGACTTCTTCTCCGATGGGTTTCAATGGATCGACTGCAACGATTCCGTGCACAGCACCATCAGCTTGATCCGGCGGGACCGTCAGGGCGCTTGCGAGTTGATCGCCGTTCTCAATTTCACGCCGGTTCCGCAGCACAATTATCATGTCGGCGCCCCCCGCAGCAGTTTCTGGCAGGAGTTGCTCAATAGCGATGCACGCGATTACGGCGGCAGCGGTCAGGGTAACCTTGGGACCCTGGAAGCAGCGCCGGTGCCGTTTCACGGTATGTCCCACTCCCTGAACTTGACTCTGCCGCCGTTATCGGCCGTGTTCTTGCGGCCCGCAAAGGATCCGGCATGATGAGAAGTCCCCGATTGGGAGCCACGCCGCTCAGTGACCGGCGCTGCCGCTTCGAGGTGTGGGCGCCCCTGGTCGAAAACGTCGAGGTTCGATTGACTGCGCCGGAGGACCGCCGGTCGGCGATGAACAAACATGGGGCAGGGTATTTCACGGCTGTGTTGGACGATATCCCACCGGATACCCGCTACGTCTACCGGCTTCAATATGCGGATTCGAGCGCCAGGGAACGACCGGATCCGGCCTCGCGGTATCAGCCCGACGGGGTGCACGAACCCTCCGGGGTCGTCTCCGCCGATTTCGACTGGAATGACGCCGCCTGGTGCGGACTGCCTCTGAGCCGCTATGTCGTTTACGAACTGCACGTGGGAACTTTTACTCCGGAGGGAACCTTCGACGGCGTCACCCGGCACCTGGACGAACTCTCCGATCTCGGCGTCACCGCCGTCGAACTGATGCCGGTGGCCCAGTTCCCAGGCAATCGGAACTGGGGCTATGACGGTGTCTACCCTTTTGCCGTGCAGAACTCCTACGGCGGCCCGGAGGGACTGAAGCGTCTGGTGAACGCCTGTCACCGCAAGGGTTTGGCGGTGGTGCTTGACGTGGTTTACAACCACCTTGGGCCGGAAGGCAACTACCTGAGAGATTTCGGCCCTTATTTCACCGATTTTTATCAGACACCCTGGGGAGAAGCGCTCAACTTCGACGGGCCCCACAGCGATGAGGTCCGCCGTTATTTCATCGAAAACGCCCTTCAATGGATCGGTGAATTCCACATCGACGCCCTGCGGCTGGACGCCGTTCACGCCATCCTCGATTTTTCAGCCCGTCCGTTTCTGGAGGAGCTCGGCCGAGTCGTACACCGTTCGGCGGAAGAGCTGCAGCGGCCTATCCACCTGATCGCCGAAAGCGCCCTCAACGACACGCGCATCGTCCGCCCACGAGAGCTGGGCGGCTTCAATCTCGATGCCCAGTGGAACGACGACTTTCACCATAGCCTGCACACCGCGCTGACGCGTGAGCGATCCGGCTACTACCGGGACTACGACGGTCTTAAAGATCTGGCCCGGGCCTGGCAGGAAGGCTACGTCTATGCGGGACAATACTCCGCATATCGACAGCGGGCCCACGGCAACTCTTCCCGCAACGTTCCGGCCCGACAGCTGCTGGTATTCGCCCAAAATCACGACCAGGTGGGCAATCGCATGCTGGGGGACCGATTGGCCGGAATGGTATCGCTCGAAAAACAGAAGTTGGCCGCCGGTCTGGTGCTCCTGTCGCCGTTCATCCCGTTGATTTTCATGGGAGAGGAATACGGGGAAACAGCGCCGTTTCAGTATTTCGTCAGTCACACCGATCCAGAACTGGTTGAAGCTGTCCGGAAGGGCCGCCGACGTGAGTTTGCCGCCTTCGACTGGCAGGCCGACTCCCCGGATCCTCAGGACGAGCAGACCTTTCTGCGGTCCAAATTGAATCGGTCCTTGCAGCGGGAAGGCCACCATCGGACAATGTACGAATTTCACCGGGAAGTGCTGGGCCTGCGCACCCGGATTCCCGCCCTGGCAAACCTGAGCAAGAAAAACATGAGCGTGTCATGCGACCCGCAGCAGAACCTGCTTTTGGTACGGCGCCGCTTCGACGACGACGAGGCCGGGTTACTGTTCAATTTCAACGGCGAAACGGGAGGGATCCGAATTCATCTGCCCGCAGGGCGTTGGTGCAAAAGGATTGATTCAGCCGAACCCCGCTGGATGGGTCCCGGAAGCAGTGTTCCCATTACCCTGCTGACGAACGGAACGGCGGAACTCAAAATGGCGCCTTACAGCGTTGCGGTATTTTCCAGGTATTGCGCACCGGATTGACAGCTTTTTGCATTGCGCGACTTTATGGCTATGGCGTGTTTCAGGTGCCGGGAATGGTGCTGGGGCGCACGCAGAACCAGTTGACCGCCGGAACCCGGCACCCCTACTCTGATTAATGGTAGGTCGGGGGTCAGTGCAGCGTGCTTTTCCCGACATCTGCAACCTGACCACTGACACCTTTTGAAAGACCTGAAGCGACATAAACATCGTCGGAGAAAGAAACGAAAGAAGGAACCCGACATGACGCAACACTGCATATGCATTCACGGACATTTCTACCAACCTCCGAGGGAAAATCCCTGGCTGGAGGAGATCGAGATCCAGGACTCCGCCCATCCGTATCATGACTGGAATGTCCGCATCACTGCCGAATGTTATGCCCGCAATGCCGCCGCCCGCATTCAGGACGAGCAGGATAGGATCGTCCGAATCACCAATAACTACGCCCGGATAAGCTTCAATTTCGGACCGACGCTGCTCAGCTGGATGGCGCAAAACAGCGCCGAGGTATACGCGGCGATATTGGAGGCCGATCGGCGCAGCAGCGAACGATTCTCGGGACACGGTTCGGCGATAGCCCAGCCTTATAACCACATGATTCTTCCGCTGGCCAACATGGCCGATCGCACCACGCAGATTCTGTGGGGCATCCGTGACTTCCAGCATCGCTTCGGAAGGGCACCGGAGGGAATGTGGCTCCCGGAGGCCGCGGTGGACCTGGAAACCCTTGACATCATGGCCGAAGTGGGAATCACGTTCACCATTTTGAGCCCTTACCAGGCCAGTAGAGTAAGACCTATTGGGGTCGATTCCTGGAGCGACGTGAGCGACGGGTCCATCGACCCGCGCATGCCTTATGTGCAGCGCCTTGCCGAAGACCGCAGCATGGCAATCTTTTTCTACGACGGACCGATCTCCCGGGACGTGGCCTTCAATGGTCTGCTGAACAACGGGGAGACCTTTGCCGGACATTTGCTGGCGGCATTTGAAGAAGAGCGCGATGACAACCAGCTGGTCCACATCGCAACGGACGGGGAGACCTTCGGTCACCACCACCGATATGGCGACATGGCCCTGGCCTACGCCCTGGAAAAGATTGATTCCGGTAATTCGGCGCGGTTGACAAATTACGGAGAATTTCTTGAGAAACAGCCCCCGACCTGGGAAGTGGAGATCAAGGAAGAAACCGCCTGGAGTTGTGCGCATGGAGTGGAGCGCTGGAAAAGCGACTGCGGCTGCCAGTCCGGCCGCCGGCCGGACTGGAACCAGGGCTGGCGGGGGCCGCTTCGCAACGCGCTGGACTGGCTGCGGGATGCGTTAGCGGAAGAGTTTGTCGAAAATTCCCGTGATCTGCTCGCCGACCCATGGCAGGCACGCGACGACTACATCGAGGTGATCCTCGATCGTTCGCCCGAAAACATCGCCCGCTTTCTGGAGCGGCACATGACCGGTTCGTCGGACGAAACGAATCGCATACAGGTTCTGAAGCTTCTGGAAATGCAGCGCCAGGCCATGTTGATGTATACCAGTTGCGGTTGGTTCTTCGATGAACTGTCGGGAATCGAGACCGTTCAGGTCATTCAATATGCCGGCCGTGCCGTACAGTTGGCCGAGGAGCTGTTCGAGTCCGAGATCGAAGGGCCATTTAAAGAGAAGCTGGCCGCGGCCAAAAGCAATATTCCAAAATATGGTGACGGGCGCCACATCTACGAGAAGTGGGTGAAGCCCTCCAGCGTGGATCTGAAAAAAGCCGCAGCCCATTATGCTATCAGTTCGTTTTTCGAAGACTATCCCCAAACGGTTTTCATATATTGCTATTTTATCGAAAACCTCGACAACCGCAGCGCGGAAGCCGGTAAAGACAAGATCGCCGTGGGTCGGGCTCAGCTCACCTCACAGATCACGCGGGAGACCGCACAGTTTCACTACGCCGTCTTCCATATGGGAGACCACAGCATCAGTTGCGGGATCAGCCGCTTCGACGAAAAGGCGTATTCCCGCATGGCGGAGGAAGTCCTAAGTGTCTTCGACAAGAACGATATTCCGGGCGTGTTCCGGTGTTTCGGGAAATACTTCCAAGACTCCGTCTATTCTCTCACATCCCTGTTCCGCGACGAACAGCGCAAGGTGTTGAACACGATTCTGGAAGCCACCACGACCGATGCCCTCGCGATGTATCGTCAACTCTACGACAACCACGTATCGTTGATGCGCTTCATCAACAATTCTAGCAGCCGGATTCCCAAAGCGCTTTACGTTGCCGGTGATATAGTGGTCAACAGCGATCTGAATCACGAATTCGGCCGTGAAGAGCTCGATTACGACGCCATACACAATCTGATCGAAGATGCCGAACGGGCCGGGATCGCCCTGGATTCCGAAACGCTCGAATTCACCTTGCGAAACAGGCTGGAGCAGTTGGCCCACAAGTTCCAGGCAGCCCCTGACGACGTCGATCTGCTGGACCGGTTGACTCAGGGTGTCGAGCTCGCCGTCGGACTTCCCTTTTTAGTAAGGTTTCAGGAGATCCAGAATATTCACTACACCCTGGGGCAGAAAAAATATGCCGACTTCCGCGCGAGAGCCGATGGAGGTGACGACGACGCCCGGCAATGGGTGGCGATGTTTCTCCGCCTGGCGGAAGTTCTGAAGATCCGGCCCCCAATGGATTAATAGAGTAAACACTATGGATGTTCCCATCGCCACATATCGACTGCAGCTTCAACCGGCATTTGGTTTCGGTCAAGCCGCCGACATCGGTTCCTACCTGTCCGAGCTGGGAATTTCGCACGTTTACGCCTCGCCGATATTTCGTGCCCGCAAGGGGAGCTTACACGGCTACGACTGCGTGGACCCCAATGCCTTGAACCCCGAGCTGGGATCGCTGGACGACTGGAAAAACCTCATCGAGCGGCTGCGGGATTTTGATATGGGGTGGCTGCAGGATATCGTACCCAACCACATGGCCTTCGATGTCGACAACCGGATGCTGGCGGATGTGCTCGAAAACGGGTCGTCTTCGAGGTTCCACGACCATTTCGATATCTGCTGGAACCATCCCTCCAAGGACCTGCAGGGCAGGGTGATGGCGCCTTTTTTGGGGCAACGCTACGGTGAGTGCCTCGAAAAAGGCGAAATCCGGATAGTCTTTGACCGCGACGGTTTTGCGGCGACATACGGTGACCTGAAATTTCCGCTGCAAATCGAGACGTATCTGAGCATTCTCGACCAGCCCACCGCGTCGATCAAGAACGAACTCGGGGAAGAAGACCCGGCCTACAATCGCTGGATCGACGCTCTCGACGATCTGGAAAGTCTGGTGCTGCATGCGGATGCCGGGGTTCGGCAAGATCACAGCCGCGCCATAAAGCAAACCCTGTGGAATCTTTTCTGCGGCAATACCGTCATCCGGCGCTTGCTCTCCGAAACCCTGCGTCGTTTCAACGGAGAGCCCGGTAACATTCACAGCTACCAGCGGCTGGACGGGCTTCTGTCGCAACAGCGATTTCGATTGTGCTACTGGCAGGTCGCCAACGAAGAAATCAATTACCGCCGTTTTTTCGACATCAACGAGTTGATCGCCCTGCGCCAGGAGAAAAGGGCGGTCTTCGATTACACTCATCGGCTGCTGAGAAAACTGGTCTCCGAAAAGAGCGTGAGCGGCGTGCGTATCGATCATGTCGACGGCCTGGCGGACCCCGCGGAGTATCTTCAAAGATTGCGCCGGTGCCTCGGGGAAGACGCTTTTATCCTGGTGGAAAAAATCCTCGCACCCGAAGAGCCACTATCCCTCGGCTGGCCGGTGCAGGGAACCACCGGTTATGATTTCGCCCATTGGCTCAATGCACTGTTCGTGTTCCGGGAAAATGAAACCCGCTTTACCGACATTTACACCGGCTTCAGTGGACGGACGGAATCTTTCGAAGACGTGGTCTATTCCGCCAAAAAGTGGGTTCTGGCATCCCGCATGGCCGGAGACCTCGACAACCTCGCGCGGAGGATCAAAAAAATATCCGCCCTGAAGTGCTTTGCCGACAACCTGACCTTGAGCCGACTCAAGAGTGCACTCTCAGAGGTGCTCGCGCGGTTTCCTATTTATCGAACCTACCTTGGAACAGAAAATGGTTGCTCCGACGACCGGGCTGTCGTCGAGGCGGCGATTTCCCGAGCGGTTCTCGAGTATCCGCATCTGCACATCGAATCCGAGTTTCTCCGGAACCTGCTTCTCGAAAACGTTCCTTTCGACGAAGCCGTTGACGATGTTGAGATATTCAAACAGTGCGGGAGGGCCGTCCGGGCGTTCCAGCAATTGTCGGCGGCGTTGATGGCCAAAGGCTTCGAAGACACGGCCTTCTACAGGTATAATCGGCTCGTGTCCCTGAACGAGGTCGGCAGTGCGCCGGATCGCTTCGGCTGCAGTGTCGAGCGGTTTCACGCGGCGATGGTGCGAAGGGCGGAGGACTGGCCCCATGCCATGAACAGCACCGCGACCCATGACTCGAAACGGGGTGAAGACGTGCGGGCCAGATTGAATGTATTGTCCGAAATACCGACGGAATGGAAAACGAGGATCGAAGCTTGGCATACGTTCACCCGCGGTCACCGCATGCGAAAGGGACCGAAAACGGTTCCCGACAAAAACACGGAGTACCTCCTGTATCAGACCTTGATCGGGGCCTGGCCGCAGGGTCGACCCGTGACGCACCGGTTCGTGGAACGGATCAAAGCCTACATGATCAAGGCGGCCCGGGAAGCCGGTGAACACACGTCCTGGCTCGAACCCGAAGAGGAATACGAGACGGCCCTTGCCGGGTTTGTGGACAACCTCCTCGACCCGTCGCCGCAGAATGAATTTATGCCGGCCTTCGTGCCGTTCTGCAAAAAAATTGCTTTTTTCGGACTGTTTAATTCGCTGTCCCAATGCCTGCTGAAAATCGCAGTCCCCGGTATTCCGGATTTCTATCAGGGCACGGAGCTGCCGCAACTCGCCCTGGTGGATCCTGACAATCGCCGGCCGGTGGCCTACGACGAACGCCGGCGGCTGTTGAAAGCAATTGGCAGGGTGTCTTCCGATCCGCTGGCGCAGGTGGCGGGACTTCTGGAAAACAGAGACGACGGAAGGGTCAAGCTCTTTGTCATTGCCCGTGCCATCGCCACCAGGCGACAACGAAAGGACGTATTCCAGTCCGGCCGCTACCTGCCGCTTGAAGCCAGCGGAACTTCTCGTCGCCACATCGTGGCTTTTGCCCGCGAGGCCGGCGGGCAGTGGTGTGTCGCGGTGGTGCCACGCTTCCTTACCGCACTGGTGGGTGAGAACCAGGATCCGCTCGGCAAGAATGTCTGGCGCGACACCGCCGTCATGCTTCCGCCCGAGGCCCCGTGTTCCTGGCGAAACATTTTTACCCGGCAATCGATACAAGGGGCACCGGGAATCGCTGTCGGCGACGCCCTGCAGCATTTTCCCGTGGCCCTGCTTCTGGGAGAGCAAACACCATGAGCGTGCGATCAAGCGGCATTCTACTGCATCCCACCAGCCTGCCTTCCGGTTACGGAATTGGTGACCTGGGACCCTCGGCCTTCCATTTTGCCGATTTTCTGATGAAGACCGGTCAACGGCTCTGGCAGGTGCTGCCGCTCAATCCGACCGAAAGCGTTTACGGGCATTCGCCTTACCACAGTCCGTCGGCCTTTGCCGGCAACCCGCTTCTGATCAGTCCGGAGTCGCTGGTGCGGCAAGGCCTGCTGCGTCAATCGGAGTCGGACACGGTCCGGCGATGGTCTGAGCAAAAGGTTGCTTTCAGCCGGGTCGTCCGTTTCAAACAACGTCTGTTGGAGCGGGTCTGCGAGAGATTCGGCACCGAGGGGGACACGGCCGATTACGAACGCTTCTGCCTTCAGGCCGACTGGCTCGAAGACTTTGCTCTTTATATGGTCTTACGCAGCCATTACCGCTCCCGCATCTGGCCTGAATGGCCCCGCTCCTTGCGTGAACGACGGCCGAAAGCCCTGCAGACGGCCCGGCAAAAATTCAGGGACCGGATTCGATGTCAAAAGATTCTTCAGTACCTCTTCTTTCAGCAGTGGTTCGCCCTCAAACGATACTGTAACCGAAGGCAGATCCGCCTCATCGGCGACATGCCGATTTACGTGCCTCTCGACAGCGCCGATGTGTGGACCCATCCGCAGTGCTTCAAATTGACCCGCAGCGGACGGCCGAAAGCCGTCTCCGGTGTGCCGCCGGATTATTTCAGCGCCACCGGGCAACTCTGGGGGCATCCCGTTTACGACTGGAAGAGGCTGCAGGAGAAAGATTACGGCTGGTGGGTCGATCGGATGCAGCATCACATGCAGCTGTACGACCTCACGCGAATCGATCACTTTCGCGGGCTGGTCGCCTACTGGGAAGTACCGGCCCGCGCCAAGACCGCCGTCAACGGACACTGGGTGCCGGTGCCGGTCGAAGAGTTTCTCGATCGACTCATCAAGCGCTTCGGAAGGCTGCCGGTGATTGCCGAAGACCTGGGCATCATCACGGCGGATGTCCGCGAGGTTATCAACCGTTACGGCTTTCCGGGCATGCGGGTGCTGCTCTTCGCCTTCGGCGAGGACTTCCCGAACGGATCGTTTCTGCCGCATAGCCACGAGCCGAACTGTGTCGTTTACACCGGCACCCACGACAACAACACAATTAGAGGCTGGTTCGAAAAAGAGGCCGATCCGAAAACCAAAACCAACCTGTTCCGCTACCTGGGCCGGGAAGTGCCGGTCGAGGAGTTGCATTGGGAACTCATCCGGATGGCCATGGTGTCGACGGCAGAGACAGTGATCGTTCCTCTGCAGGACGTGCTGGGCCTGGGTTCGGAAGCCCGGATGAACCGGCCGGCCCGGCGCAGGGGCAACTGGCTGTGGCGTTTTGGATG
Organism: Desulfobacterales bacterium; assembly: GCA_049666885.1. GTDB lineage: Bacteria > Desulfobacterota > Desulfobacteria > Desulfobacterales > SG8-13 > JARFQH01. The sequence continues at coordinate 8,133 of JBATHN010000072.1, read as the reverse complement.
GGATGCGCTCGATTCCGAAACGGCCGACCGGTTGCGGGATATAACCGAGACTTACGGCCGATTTTAATCAATCGTGAGTGAAAGAACGTTATCAACGAACAACTTTAAGGAGATCAGCCAATAATCTCTACTGAAATCAATCTGAAAGAATTGAAAAGGGCATCGCAACAATGGAAGGAGAAAATCGCGAACCTGCTGACCCAGGTCGAGGGGGCCAAAGGCAGTCAAAAAAAGCGACGCCTTCGAACTGATCGAACAGTTGAAACAACAGCAGGCCATCATCGACCAATATGTTAAACAGGTAGAAGATGAAGAGGGCGGGTCTTGGGAGAAAAAAGTGTCCGAGTTGGATCACATGCTTAAAGATATCGACGCCACCTATCGTGAGGTGCTGTCTTATCTTTACTAAACCCTGATATCCCCTTCCGAAATACGGTCTATTCCCCATCGGTGGGCTGATATCACGGTATCGTACGCCGCGGTCATTTCACCGAACCGCCTGTCTCCTTCAATTGTCGCAAGGAGGCCCGGATAAACGCCGGCAGATCACCGGGATGGCGGCTGGAAACGAGGCGGCCGTCTTCGACGACTTCCTGATCGATAAATTCGGCCCCGGCATTTGGTTTTCTCCTTTCCCTTATCCAACTTCCTCCAGTTCGATCTTCATGGAGAGAAAATTGAGCAGGTCCTTCAATGCAATGATCCCCATCAACCGGTTGCCTTCGACGACCATCAGGCGGCCGGCGCTGTTACAGTGCATTCTCGCCAGTGCTTTTACGGCGACGCTTTTCAGCTCGATGGTGTTTTCGTCGCTGCATTGCTCGGCCACCTCGTCGACGGTCGTACGGCGCCATCGATCGCGTGGTATCCCCTTAACTGTCGGGTGGTGATGCGGCCGATCAGGCCATTACCGTCAACGACCGGCTCGCATCCCCGGGTAAGATCATCGGCTTGAGTTCGGGATCCTTGCTCTTGCGATAAGCTTCGATGCGTACTATCCCGTCGCAGCAGCGAAGTGTTGCTTCACGTGCACTGAATTTATTCTCCTCTTCAACGCAGTCGGGCGACAAGCCAGGCTCTATTGGTCCATTCATTATGAAAACATTTATAGCAGATTTAATATCGGCACCAAAATCCGAAGGGCCTTGTTCCGGGATGAAGGGCTGATCGGCCAGTTCTATGACCGCAAAGAACCTTTGGAGCAAGGCATGCTCTTTGCTTTGCTCAATGGTGTGGCCAGCCAGGTCCAAAACAACGTTTTGGGCGGTGATGGCAATTGCCGCGAAAAATCCTATTCCAAACGCACTGGGATTATATGGACCCGACGGGGCAAACTGATTCGGCAATGGGAAGCCGGCATGATAGGCATCGGTTCCCAGCAGCGCGGTTGAATTGGGATTAAATGAAATATCTTCAGCAAGTCGGTAAATACCCGGCTCGTCGATAATATAAGTTCCGGTGATAAAGTCAGATTGATAGAGTTCAGTCACAGTCCCGGCATCCGTCATCCGAGCACTTGCAACAAACCAAAACACCAACAAGAAAATGATCAATCTTTTGAATGTTGAAAGTAACATGACGTCCTCCTCTCTTTTAGATATATTTATCACCCTGTGTTTAAATCGAAGTATATCTCGCTGTCTTCCGGCATTGCTAAAAAACCAACCGGAGCCCATGTAGACCACCCGGTGGACGATCCACTCCGAGTATTTAATCTTACAAGTGCCGATCGTAAGTTGTGCGGTCATTGTCGACCACACAACACGCAGAAGCATAATGTATGCCACATTGTGGTATTTTGGCGAGACGGCACCAGTGGCTCTAACATGTTAAAAATTCATAAAAATACCCCAGGTCTCAATTGCTACTCTCCGGTCAAAGGACATGGATAGTGAATACTGTAAAGGAAGTATACACTTACAATTACCATTCAGTATATTTAGTTTGCATTTAAAGAGCGGGGGAATAATGCGCTAAAGTAAAAAAAGAACGAGGCAATATCCTTAAGACAGGCTAACTGGCGACCGGATCCGTCAAACAGCATTTTGCCGGTGGTGTCATCGAGTACCACGGGGGGATAGGTGTGACGAAGGGCGGGATATCTTAAAAAAATAACCTAACAATTGCCATGCATATTGTTAGCTGATTCTCATGCCGGGATCGGCACGATTAGGCGCCTACAGAGGAAACCACCACGGCAAATACAGGGAACACTCTCATCTTTTAACGTTTTGTACCTCAAGCTCAAAATTTTCTTCATCGGCGGCGTGCTTACCGCTATCCAGGACTGATTGGAAGTAGGGGACATCCTGTATTCCCCCTGTCATGCTTTTATCATAATTTCATGACTGCCAAATTTCTGGTCCCGCAAATTTCTCAATAAAATTACCCGCGCATGTCCATGATCAAGGCGGCGTATATTTCCGCGGCACAGAAAAGTTCCCGCACAGGCACCACATCCTTAGGCGTGTGGGCCAGGTATTCGTTGCCGGGGCCCAGTCCCACACAGGGTATACCTGCTTCGTTGATAAAAGTGCCGTCCACCCCGAAATACCAGGCACCAACATTACCGCCATCACCAAGCACTTTTTCTCGGGCCCTTAGTATAGCCCGTACAACCGGCTCGTTGGGATCGGTGAACATGGCCGGAAACCACTTAAGAGTCTCTACTTCCGCTTTAAACTCAGGATCTTCTTTCCGAATTTGTTCGAAGATTTTTCGAAAACTGCCCAAGAGCTGTTCCTCGTTTTCCTCCGGGAAAAATCGGCGATCGATCACGGCCTCACAGCGATCCGGCACAATGGGCGTCAATGCCCCGGGGCTGGCACAGATATCAAGTGCCGTAACAGTGGCCTTACCTAAAAAGGGATGGTCAGGCAGGGGATAGTCTGTCAGCAGTGCGCTGAGAAAGCGGTTCATTTTAAAGATGGCGTTGATCCCCCCCTGGGGATATCCACCGTGGGTCGTTCTACCTTTTACTGTAACCTTTACTTCAAACTTACCTCGATGCCCTACGTAGACCTTAAGGCCGCTGGCCTCTCCACTGACGGCAAAATCAGCCCTTAGCCCGCTTTCAAGCAGATGCTTAATTCCTTCGCCCCGAGCCATTTCCTCGCGTGATACGCAGGTGACCAGGACATCTCCTGCAGGGTGAGAGCCTAATCTCTTGATCATACCGCCGGCATGCACCATAGCCGCCACTGCACCTTTCATGTCCGAGGCCCCCCGTCCATAAATTACCGAACCTTCGTGCCCGAAGGCGCTGCCATCAATTACTTTGCCGCTAAAGGGTTCGGGCATGTCTCCCACACCGGCGTGATCGATATGGCCGTTGAACATGAGCGTAGGACCGGACCCGGTACCCTTGATGACACCCACCACGTTGTGAAGGGCGTCAACCCAAACATCGTCATAACCCAGAGACTCCATCTCGCGCCGAACCAATTGGCTGACGCCTGCTTCTTCCATACTCAGGCTGGGTGTCTGTATCAGTTCTATTGCAAAGGCCTTGAGCCGTTCTTCGTCCAATACTGCCTTGATATCGTTCATCTCGTTTCTCCTATCAAATCCCCAGATAGGCTCTTTGAACATGGGGGTTTTCCGCCAGGGCTCTTCCGCTGTCTTCCAGCGTGATCCGCCCGTTCTCCAGGATGTACCCGCGGGTGGCTACCTGAAGCGCCCACTTGGCATTTTGCTCTACCAGCAGTATAGTGATTTCCCTTTGCTGGTAGATCTGCTGAATCACTTCGAAAATCGCTTCGCGTACAACGGGAGCCAACCCCAGGCTCGGTTCGTCGAGCATGAGCAGCTTCGGTTTAGAGAGCAGCCCCCTGGCTATAGTCAGCATCTGAGCCTCACCCCCCGAAAGGGTGCCGGCAGACTGCTTTTTCCTTTCATTGAGGCGCGGGAAGAGTTCGAAGACAAACTCCAAATCCCTGGCTATCCCTTCAGGATCTTTGCGGATAAATGCGCCCATGCGCAAATTGTCTGCAACGGTCAGGTCCGGAAACACACATCGGCCTTCCGGAACCTGAATAATGCCCAGCTTCACTATCTGGTGGGCCGAAAGGTTTTGGATCTGCCGGTCGTTCCAGAGAATGCGTCCTTTCTGGACGCGATTGATACCCGAAACGGTTTTCAGCAGGGTTGACTTACCCGCTCCGTTGGATCCAAGAAGGGTGACCAACTCGCCTTGGTTCACCGCCAGGGAGACATCGCTGAGAGCGACAGCCTTACCGTATGAAACTTCCAGATTTTCAATGCGCAGCATGGGCGCCGCCTCCCAGGTATGCATCGATCACTTTGGGATTGCTACACACTTCCTCGGGGACACCTTCGGCGATTTTCTCACCGTAGTCGAGGACAATGAGCCGGTGAGAAATGTCCATAATCACCTTCATTACGTGCTCGATGATCAGGATGCTGACGTCGCGCCGGTTGATCTCATTGATCAGTGCTATTTGGCCCATCAGTTCGGCTGGATTGAGACCGGAGCTCGGTTCGTCGAGAAGCAGGAGTTTTGGGGCCGTGGCCATGGCCCGAGCTATTTCAAGGCGCTTCGTCAGTGCATAGGGTAGATTTTCAGCCAATTCTTTACGATAACGACCGATGCCCACAAATTCCAAGAGTTCTTCGGCCCTGCGACACGCATCTCGGTCTTCGACAAGCGCGCCGGCGGGCCCGAAAATCGCATCCTTTGCCAGATGCCAAGGACCTTTACTGCGCCGGTCCACAAGGCCTGCCAGAACGTTTTCCAATACGGTGAGTTTTGCGAAAATGCGAACCACTTGAAAAGTTCTGGCGATTCCGAGATTGTTCACTTCATGAGCCTTGGCCTTAGAGATGTCGCGACCGTTGAACAGAATCCGGCCCCGGGTAGGCTGGATAGCACCGGAGATCAGATTTATCAGCGTTGTTTTGCCGGCCCCGTTGGGACCGATCAGCCCAACTATCTCTTTGTGATTCAAATTAAAGCTCACGTCGCTGACGGCGCACAACCCCCCGAACATTTTAGCCAGCCCTTCGACGCGCAGAATTTCGGTCATGGCTCACTCTCTTTTTTCCCGCCGAGTCGGGAACTTCCGAGTTTGTTCGCAAGCCCGCGCAGAAGTCCTACGATACCTTCCCGCATGAACAGGATGGTAAGGATCAGCATCAAACCGTAAATGACAAAGCGGATATCAACCTTGAACAGATCCTCTACATAACGGAGCCATTCGGACAGGAAAGTGATCACTACTGCGCCTAAAATGGGACCGGCCATAGTGCCTAGCCCACCGATCATAGCCATGGTCAGCGTGTCGAAAGTCGTGTGCAATGCCATCATTTCCGGGCTGACCAGTCGTATGAAATGGGCGAACAACGCTCCAGCGAAGCCCGCAAAAAAGGCACTGATAGTGAACACAGCAATCTTGTATCTGGCGGTGTTGATACCGATGCTCTGGGCACCCGGTTCGTCATCCCTCAGAGCCTGCAGACTGACACCGAATTCGGACTGCGTCAGTCGACGCACGCAAAACAGGGTAACCAGCACCGCAGCGAGCACCACATAATAATAATCCCTTTCAAAATAGAACTTAATGTTCAAGGCGCCTAAGCGGATCGGGGTGAGCAACGGTATGCCAGATAGTCCAAGGGAGCCGCGGGTGAGATCGACCCAGTTTATGGCTACCATTCGCAAGATTTCGGCAAAACCGATGGTGGTAATGGCCAGGTATGGCCCCGATAGCCGCAGGGCCGGAAATCCTAAGAGAAATCCGAAAAATGCCGCCACCAGGCCACCGGCAAAAAGACCGATCCAGGGGGATATCCCCAGCATAATGGCCAACAGTGAACTGGTATAGGCGCCGATCCCGTAAAAGGCGGCATGCCCGAGATTCAGCAGACCGGTGTAGCCGGCCAGCAAGTTCCAGCTTAGGGTAAGGATGGTGAAAATACCGGCCATGACCATTAAATGCAAAAAATAGCGGGCCTGAATTACTTGTGGCAGCAGGGCAAGCGCTGCCAGGACGAGGGCTCTGAACAACCATTTCCTGGAGTTTTTGCTCAAGTTCCCTCCTTTTGTCCAAACAGGCCGGTCGGTTTGACGAGCAACACCAGGATGATGATGAAAAAGCCGATGGCATGTTTGAATTCCATGGCGATATAGTTGCCGCCCAGCACCTCGGCTACTCCCAGAATAAACCCGCCAAAAATTGCACCACGAATATTACCCATGCCCCCCAGGATGGTTACGACAAAGGCCTTCAGAGTCGGCATGGCTCCCATTAGAGGATAGACCGCGAAAAGCGTGCCGTAGAGCACTCCGCCAATCCCGGCAAGGGCAGCGCCCACGGCAAAGGTGATTGTGTAAACGAAGTTGATGTTGATGCCCATAAGCTGGGCTGCAAACCGGTTCTGGCTGGTGGCCTGAATGGCCACGCCGACCCTGGTTCTGTTAAGAAAAATCTGCAGCAGGACTATGGTCACCGCCGAAAAGCCAAAACATAAAATCCTCAGCATACTCGTGGAAACCACCCCCAAGTCAACCACACGTCCGGAAAAGGGATCTTCGAGCATTCGCGGGGTCGCCCCGAAAAATAATTGCGCAAGGTTTTCCAGCAGGATGAAAAGACCGATGGAAACCATGATGGTGTCGATGTCGGTCCAGCGGGTCATCAACGGCCGGAATACAATCCGCTCGGTGATAATCCCAAGCAGGCCCACCGCAGCGGCTGCAGCAATCACCGAACCGACCCAACCCAACCAACCTGGAATCCAGGCTAATACGAAAACCGCGACGTATGCGCCCACCATGGCATAATCCCCATGAGCGAAATTGCTGATTTTCATCACACCGAATACCATGGTCAGACCGATGGCAATCAAACTGTAAACACTGCCGACGATCAGACCGTTGAGTGTTTGCTGAAGAAATAGTGATTCCATAAAACCCCGTTTATATAACGGCCGGTGTTCCATCGTATGGAAGGGGTCACCACGACGAGTGGCCCCTTCCAGTGAATAGTCGAAAAACGCCTGTTATCTGTCTGTATTCAGGAAAAACGTGCGAAAAGTCAAGACGGTTCTATTTGCATTTCCTTTGGCTCCAGGGCAGCGGTTCTTGATAATTGAAGGCCGCCCGTTCCGGTGGGAAGATGATCTGGGTATCCGGTTTACAGTCTTTGTCCAGCTGAACCTGCACGACGGACGGAATCACGGTAAATACCTGTCCGTCCTTGCCGAATTTGATCTGGCCCTGGGAGAGCTTCATGTCCGTATCGCCCAAGGCGTTGCGGATCTTTTTTCGGTCTTCGGCCAGCTTTCCGGTGGGTTTGCCGGCCCGCTTGATTGCATCGGTTATCACCATCAAGTTGTCGTAGCCTTGGCTGGAAAAGATGCCCGGACGGCTATCAGGGTATTTCTTCACATAGGCATTTACGAACGCTGCAGTAACCGGATCTTTCATTGCCTTGGTGGGCTCCAACGATGACCCCATGGCGTATTCGCTGACAGGGCCGGTCATCTTGAAATAGGCTTCGGTAAACTGCCCGCCTACTCCGATCCATTGAGTAACAAAATTCAATTCCTTGGCCTGTTTTTGAATGAGAGCCGCTTCGGTGGTGGAGGCGATGTTGAAGACCACTTCCGGTTTCAGATCCTTGAGCTTGGATATGGAGGCCGTAAAATCAGTGTTACCGATTTCGAAATAGAGTTCGGCAAGAACTTTGGTACCGATCTTTTTACACTGGGCTTCCCAGATCTTCTGTCCGTCTCGACCATAGTCGGAGTTTTCCATAAAAAACGCTACGGTTTTGGGCTTCTTCACTTCAGCCAGCCACGTATTCATCCCTTCCAAAAACATAGGGCTGTTGGGACTCGTGCGAAAGACATAATCATAGCCCCTGTTGGTGATGGTTGGGCTGATGGCGATGGCGACAACCACAGGGACTTCTTCGAACTGGCAGAACTCGCTGGTGGCGATATTAACGCTGGAACAGTACCCTCCTCCGACCACCAGAACATCGTCCTGGGTAACCAGTTTTTTGACAACGGCCAAGCCTTTATCCGGCTTGCACTCAGTGTCGCCGAAGATCAGATCGATTTGCTGGCCAAATAGCCCCCCCCCGGCGTTGATGTCATCCAGGGCGAGCA
>JBATHN010000071.1:0-6401 GCA_049666885.1 Desulfobacterales bacterium | reverse complement strand
GAAAAGGGCCGATTCTGGACGGAAACTAATGGGTGTCTGAGGCGTGGTCCAACCCGGCGAGGCTCTCCCGGTGCCCGCATTCCTGGTTCAAACAGGCCAGGAAGGAGCCCTCTTTTTTAGTCGTTTTTATGACCATGAAACCAGCGCCGCATTCCGGACAGACTTTGTTCACCGGTTTGTCCCAGGTGGCGAAATCACAGGTGGGAAAACGGTTGCAGCCGAAAAAAATTTTGCCGCGCCGGGATTTTTTTTCAATCACTTCGCCGTCGCAGCCCTTAACCGGACAGTTGACGCCGGTTGGCTTGCCGGATCCGTTGGGATTCAGTGAAAGCGTTTGTTTACAGTCGGGATAGCCGCTGCAAGCCATGAACTCACCGTAGCGGCCGCGTTTGATCACCATCGGACGGCCGCATTTTTCACAGGTTTTATCGGTGATTTCTTCGGTTGCCGCCTCGACGGCCTGAATTCGGCCTTTTTCATCCCGGATGTAGTCGCGGGAGTAGTTGCAGTCGGGATAACCACTGCAGGCCAAAAAATGGCCGTTTTTACCGACCTTGATGTGCAAGGGCTTGTCACACTGGGGGCATGAGAGTCCTGTGGGTACACCGACCCCCTTGACGCTGAGCATCTTTTCTCCGGCGACGTCCAGCTTCGACTTGAACGGATTATAAAACCGGGTGAGAACCTCAAGAGAGCCGATTTCGGAAGACTCCACCCGATCCAGGTCGTCCTCCATCCGGGCGGTGAATTCGACATCGAAGATTTCAGGGAAGTTTTCCACCAGAAGATCGTTGACGATAAAACCGAGTTCACTGGGGTGAAAATAGCCCTTGTTCCACTGCACGTAGCCCTTATCACGAATGGTTGACAGGATGGCAGCATAGGTGCTGGGTCGGCCGATGCCGTTTTCTTCGAGCTCCTTGACCAGCGATGCTTCGGAAAAACGGGGCGGCGGCTGTGTAAAATGCTGTTTGGGGTCCAGCTTCAAAAGCGCCAATACCATCCCACGGGTGAGCTCGGGCAGGCTCAGTTCCTGTCGGGCGCCGCCTTGTTCGTCGTCGGCCGATAGGTAGAGTTTCATGAAACCCGCAAATTTGATCGTCGAGCCGGTGGCACTGAACCCGTAATCTCCGGCCAGAATCGATGCCGAGACGTTGTTAATCAGGGCCGGTTGCATCTGTGATGCGATGAAGCGCTGCCAGATCAAACGGTAGAGGGCCAATTGATCGGGTGAGAGGTAGGCGGCGATTTTCTCAGGTGTATTGAAAACCGAGGTCGGACGAATGGCCTCGTGTGCGTCCTGAACTTTCTTTTTGTTTTTGAAAAAGCGCGGTTTTTCGAGGGCATAATCCGGGCCAAACTGCTCGCGGATAAGATTTAGGGCTTCGTCCGCGGCTTCCATGGCGATGCGGGTCGAATCGGTGCGCATGTAGGTGATCAGTCCAACCGATTCGCCGGGACCCAGTTCGATTCCTTCGTAGAGCTGCTGGGCAATGAGCATGGTTTTCTTGGCTGAAAAACGAAGCTTCCGTATCGCGTCCTGTTGCAGTTTACTGGTTGTGAAGGGTGGTTGCGGGTTACGCTTGGTGACTTTCTTCTGAACAGTGTCGATGACATACTGCCGGTCCTCGAGCCCCTTTAGAATTTCCTCGGCCGCCTCCCCATCGGAGATGGTGATTTTTTTACCCTTTTTCTTCACCAGTTTGGCGGTAAAAGGCGGCGGCGTGTCACTTTTTAGATGCGCGGTGATCGACCAGTATTCCTCGGGCTCGAAGGCCTGAATGGCGCGTTCTCTCTCACAGATAATTCGCAGCGCTACGGATTGCACCCGCCCGGCGCTGAGGCCGCCCTTGACCTTGCGCCACAGGAGTGGAGAGATGTGGTATCCGACCAGCCGGTCGAGTATGCGGCGGGCTTGCTGGGCTTCATATTTGTTGTGATCGAGAGCTTGCGGCTTTGCGATCGCTTCCCGGATGGCGTTTTCGGTGAGTTCGTGAAAGAGAACCCGATAAAATTTACGTCCCTTTTTCTTCAGGATTTCGGCGGCGTGCCATGCAATCGCCTCTCCCTCGCGGTCAGGGTCCGGGGCCAGGTAGACGTCGCTGGTGTCCCTGGCCGATTGCCTCAGCCCTTTGATGACGCGCTGTTTACCGGGAATACTGTGATAGTCGGGTTTGAAGCCGTTTTCGACGTCGATACCCATTTCTTTGGCGGGCAGGTCTTTAAGATGCCCGACGGTAGCGGCAATGTTGAAATTTTTACCGAGATATTTTTTAAGGGTTTTGACTTTTGTCGGCGATTCGACGACGAGCAGGGGTTTGGTCACTGCTGAACCTCGCAATAAGATAAAAGTTAATAATCAAATGTGTCAGTCGGTATCGGAAGCTGGGTAGGGCTTGCCCATCCGCCTAAAAAAATGCCAAATACCAAAATACAAGCACCAAAATACAAATAAATTCCAAATGACAATATTCAAATATCAAATAAGACACGACACGATATGTTGCGTCCAGAAGCGGCGCTGATACCCGACCCAACTTTCGTTCTAATGATGACGCCGGAACAAGGCGTCGTCAACTCTTGCAAAATAATTGCCCGGGGATTGTTCGACAAAACCATTTAGTTCCAGTTGCAGCAGGATGCTCGCCAGTTTACCGGGCGCCATGGACAATTTGCGGCCCAGATCGTCTATATGGACCGGATAGGGCTCCAAAGCGCCGCACACGATGGCTTCTTCAGTCGTGAGGGCGGGCGGCTCCTTCTTTTTGGACGGCTGGCGATCGGTCGGTAACGTGCCTTCGAAGAGCGAGCCGGCGATTTCCTCAAGAACGTCCTGCGCGTTTTCGACCAGCTTGGCACCTTGCTTGATCAGCGTATGGGTGCCGATGCTCTTAAACGATTGGACGCTGCCCGGCACGGCAAAGACCTCTCGGTTCTGTTCGGCGGCCAGACGGGCCGTTATCAGCGAACCACTTTTTTTTGAAGCTTCGACGATCACCGTTCCGTAAGACATGCCGCTGATGATCCGATTGCGGATCGGAAAGTTATGCGGTTCAGGTTTTGTCAGCATCGGAAACTCGGACAGCACGGCTCCGTTCCGGACGATCGATTGAAACAGTTTGCGGTTTTCGGCCGGATAAACTTCTTCCAAACCGCTGCCGAGAACGGCTACCGTGCGACCGCCGGATTGAAGGGCGCCTTCGTGAGCGGCGGTGTCGATCCCGCGCGCCATACCACTGATCACGGTCACACCGCAGGCCGCCAGTTCTGCGCTGAGACGCGCGGCCATCGAGAGCCCGTAGCGGGTGGCGATGCGCGATCCCACCACGGCAACAGCCTTGCACTGAGATTCCAGCGTACCACGGACGTAGAGAAAGGGGGGCGGATCGGGTATCTGAAGCAGCAGTGCCGGATAGTCCGGATCGGTCATGGTAACGATCCGAACGCCTTTTTGCGCGGCAAGGGCCATATCCTGCCGCACCGAGGGCTGAATTCGGTGGGTTTTCAAGCGGCGAACCAGTGGCCGGTTCATGCCCTCGATAACCTGCAAATCCCTTTCTGTGGCGTGGAGAGCATTCTCAGGAGAGCCGAAACGATCAATAAGACGTTTGAAAAGATGGTTGCCGATACCCGGCACACTTTTCAGAAGAAACCAAGGCAATAGCGCTTCCTCCGCTCCGGTATCCTTAATTGGGGCGAGCTTCGGCGAGCTCCGGTCGCGATCGTCATCATCAAGGTGGTGCAAACCGGTACGCGGTGCGATTTTCCGACCTTTCTCCGTCATGGTCACTTCTTCGAACGCTGCCAGGCCAGCAGAATGGGACTGGCCACGTAAATCGAAGAGTAAGTGCCGACGATGATGCCGACCAGAAGCGCGAAGGCGAAGTCATGAATGATACCCCCGCCGAAAAAATAGAGCGCGGCCACCACGATAAGAGTGGTTCCCGAGGTCAATATGGTACGACTGAGGGTCTCGTTGACGCTGCGGTTGATGATGAAGCCAAGGGATTGCCTGTGGTGCTTGCGCAGGTTTTCACGAATGCGATCGAACACGATGATGGTGTCGTTGAGCGAATAGCCGATGATGGTCAGCAGGGCGGCAATGATGGGCAGGGTGAACTCTTTGCCGAAGATCGAAAAAATCCCAACAGTTATGGTGACGTCGTGAATCAGGGCCACGATTGCCCCCATGGCGTATTTGAGCTGCAGAACCCAGAACAGAAGCAGTGCGACCACCAGGGCTGCGGCCATCAGAAAAGGGACGCTGACGTGAAACAGTTGGAAGACATACAACGCCCCCGCCAGGGCGGCCGCCATAATGCCGCTGATCATCCATTTGAACTCGAAGCGTCCGGAGATGTAAATCGTGATGAAGAGCAGCGCGTAGAACATCGCCAGAAGGGCTTTTTCACGCAGGTCCTTTCCGACTTGAGGTCCCACCATTTCGACCCGCCGGATTTCGACATCGCTGCCGGTGGCAGACTTCATTTTATCCTGAAGGTGTGTCGTGAACCCTTCGGATGTTTCGGTGAGACCTTGAGTTCGGATCAGAAATTCGTTTTCGTGTTTTTCGCCGAATCGTTGCACCGACGGTTGCTCGATGCCGCTGTCGGCCAAGCCCGATTTGACGGCATCTATGCCCACCGGGGATGAGAATTTGACCTGAATCACCGTCCCGCCCGCAAAATCGATTCCGTAGTCCGGTCCACCCTGAAAGACGAGCGAGGCGATGCTGATCAGGATCATGGCCAGCGATGCGCTATAAGCAACTTTACGCACCCCGATAAAGTTGATGTTGATATCCGGTTTTATGAACTGCATCAAGGGTCCCTCTCTAAGAGTAAAAAATGAGCACAGGTTCCGTTTGGCGGTTGCGGCTTCGGGTCGACCGGCGCTTCGCCTCCGCGGAATCAGATGCTCAAGTGCTTCAGGCTCCGTCCCAACAACATGAAGTCGAAAATCTGCCGGGTCAGAATAAGTGCCGTAAACAGACTGGCGATCACCCCCAGGCTCAGGGTCACGGCAAACCCCTTCACCGGGCCGGTTCCGAACTGGAAAAGGACCACGGCGGCGATCAGCGTGGTGACGTTGGCGTCCAAAATGGTCAGGGTAGCCCGGTTGTAACCGGCATCCACCGCAGCCCGCACCGTTTTCCCGAGGTTGAGTTCTTCGCGGATACGTTCGAATATCAGCACGTTGGCATCCACGGCCATACCGATTGTCAGGATTATGCCGGCGATGCCCGGTAGCGTGAGAGTCGCCTGGAAGGCGGCTAAACCGCCGCCGATCAGCAGGATGTTGAGCAGCAGGGCAATGTCGGCGATCACGCCGGCGGCCTTGTAATAAACGACCATGAAAAGCACCACGAGAATGCCGCCGATACACATCGATATCAGGCCTTGGCGAATCGAATCCGCACCGAGAGAAGGTCCGACGGTCCTTTCCTCCAGAATTTTAACCGGGGCCGGCAGGGCGCCGGCGCGCAGGGCGATGGCCAGGTCATTGGCCTCATCGGCGCTGAAGCGACCGGTGATGCGGGCTTGGCCACCCGGTATTTTTTCCTGAATCACTGGGGCCGAGTAGACGCGGTTGTCGAGCACGATTGCCAGGCGTTTCTTTACATTTTCTTCAGTGACCTTCTCGAAGATCCGGGCACCTTTTTTATCAAATGATATCGACACATAAGGCTCATTGTACTGGCTGTCGATCTGGACGCGGGCATCGGTCAATTGGGCACCGGTCAGCAAGGTCCTTTTTTTGAGCAGAAACGGTACCTGGTTGATTCTTTGACCGGTTGTAGGATCCAGTTCGTACTGGTACAGAATCTCGTCTTCTCGGGGAACGCTGCCTTTGAGCGCGGCATTGACGTCATTATCTTCGTCCACCAGCTTGAATTCCAGCAGGGCGGTTTTGCCGATCAAGTCTTTGGCCCGCTCGGTTTCTTTGACCCCGGGCAACTGAACGAGTATGCGGTTTTCCCCCTGGCGCCGGATGTCCGGTTCGCTGACGCCGAACTGATCGATCCGGTTGCGGATGGTTTCGAGGGCCTGACGGACGGCAAGGTCTTTGATGTGATCGATTTCGGATTGCGGCAGGCGGAGAGTGATCGTGGTGGCCTCGCCCTCGCTTTTGCGGGTCGTTTCGAGCCCACGATACTCTTTGTTTAAAAGGGCATCGAACTTGTCGAGGTTTTCCTTGTCCGGCAGCTTGACCTCGATTTTAGTGCCTCCCGGAATGCTCAGGCCGATTTGACGGATACGCTCTGCTTTCATAAAGGTCCGCAGTTCCTGACCGATCCGTTCAATGTTGTTTTCGACGGCTTTTTCCGTTTCGACCTCGAGCGCCAGATGCATGCCCCCCTGGAGGTCCAGGCCGAGGTTTATCTTCTTGTGCGGCCACAC
>JBATHN010000070.1:0-5213 GCA_049666885.1 Desulfobacterales bacterium | reverse complement strand
CAGCTTCGAAATTCTGGCCTGCATCTTTTATGTCACCTATCTTCAGGTTCGGATTCCCGGTTGATTTAAGATAATTTTCAACGATAGACTTGGCCTGATCCTTATCAATCGGTTTTTGGGGCTGCTGTTGAGCGTATGGATTCTGTTGACTGGGTCCGTAACCCTGACCGGGGCCCATCATACCAGGTCCCATGCCGTAGCCATTGCCTCGACCTCCCATCATACCAGGACCCATTCCGTAACCACCGCCCTGACCCGACTGCGGCGGCGTGTTGTACCCTTGATTGGAAGACTGGGCATACACGCTGCCCAGCGCCAGCAGCACCACCAGCATCGAAAGCGATGCTATGAAGAGTGTTTTTTTCATTTTTGGTCTACTTTCTTTATGGGTTCATTAAAAATTTACAAAAAAACAACCGCGAAACATTTACGCGTGTCTTCGTCCTTGAAAAACCTGGATCAGCACCACGATAATGGCGATGACCAGCAGGGCATGAATGACGCCACCCATCGTGTAGCCGGTCATCAATCCCAACCCCCACAAAACTAAAAGAATTACAAATATTGTCCAGAGCATGTTCGACTCCTTTCTAACGCTATCAAAATCTTTTTATAAAAGTCTATGTTTACTTTCCAACGACCTTCTTGATTGCTGCCGATATTTACCAACTACTGCAGCAATATCTGTGCCGAATTTCAGAAACCCAGGGTGCATCACCCAACGCTTTGATTTATAATACAAATTAGTCTGGAAAGGACTTTCAGGGCAGTTATCAGCAGACACAACAACCTGGCCATATGTGACCAATGGTCAATTATGACCTATTTCCAGTTTAATTGGTGTTGCAGGCGAGAAGTGGTATTATGCCTCGATCAATATTGAGGATAGTAGAAGAGCTAAATATGTTTACCCTAATGCTGCTTGAGCCTTATGGCTACAGCTTCATGCGGTTGCCATATTTCCGTGTATTTGGAAACGAAAAGTCGATCAAGGAATACGAACATTAGTGCGCCACTTCGAATGCGAAAAATTAGAACCTTCGGAAGCGCACTCTAAAATAGCAGATCGCTATCCGGAATCCTGATGTCTTTTTTATACGTGAGCGCTTTCCCCGCTCCTGACAAGCACTTTAGAGATTTCTAGACGCAGTTTTACATATCTTTTGCATAGAAATTCCTTTACTTCTCTACAATTGTGCCTATGTTTTAGATATGATCGATGTTTCCTTAAAGTTGAAGAATTAATTGGCAATAGGCCTGACTAATCGGAAACAAGACATATAGGAGGTTGTAAAGATGCAGGTCGAAAGAATGAAGGTTGCACCCGTTACAGTAGCGTATGCGGACGGGGATCAGCACAAGCTGATAGTGGAGTTCGCAATCCCGGGAGCACCAACGGAGACCGTTGATGTAAAAATCCTCAAAGACAGTGTTTATTTATTGGCGCCAGCAAGGGACATTGAGTACGTTTCAGCACTGGCTTTGGGTTGGCCGGTGAAACCCGACAAAGCTGAAGCGACTTACGAGAACGGATTGCTCCGAATTGAAGTGCCTTTCAAAGATCCAATGGAAGATGCTGTGAAAGTCGCTATCAAGGCAGGCCGGGTGGAAACCGAGTCCTTAAGTTTAGAAGCCGCCTGATGATCCTTTAATGAATTGGTTTTTTATAGCATAAAAACATAATTGAAATTCAAGCCCTGTCTCAATTTAAAAGGACAGGGCTTTTTGATTTTTGAAGGTCTCGTTACGGGCCTCATGACCGCATTCTCTTTAAAAACCCAAAATTCTGTGAACTCTTAATATTTTGTCAATATTCTAAATTCAAAAGGACAATTCCAAAAATCCCGAACATGCGTTTATCACCTCCTTTGATTAATCAACACTTTTTGCGATGTCGCAAAAGGGTAGATCTTCTGTTCAGCTGTCCAGTCCGTGTGAAGCTGCAGGTTAACTCCGGCTATCAATAGGCAGGCCGCATCCATCCCGTGTTCTTGTCGATCAGAATCTTATCTGCCAGGGAATCGTCTTTGGTAACAACATCAGCTTCAAAATTCTGACCTGCATCTTTTATGTCGCCCAGTTTCAGATTCGGATCTCCAAGCATCCCTCACTTCACGTAAAAGATACCAAGTTAGTGGTCATATATGATCATTTTGTCATATATGACCATTATTCGCGTCAGCCTGGCCCTCCTCCTCCAAGCTTTCAAGCTGTAATATTAATCAACAAATTAACCTCTTGGATCAAATAAGATTTAACTTATCCAGTTCGGCACAAAGTTTGGATATAGAACAAGGAAACAAACTACCTAAAGCGATCAGGTAGCAAAATAATCAACCAGTATCAATCAAAAAGGAGGAAGGTAAAAATGAAAAAGCATTATCGAAAATTTTTTGTACTCATGCTCTCGGTTGCCATGTTGGCATTTTTTAGTTGTGCCGGCATGGAAACGTCAAGGGTGAAGCAGTTGGAAAGTCAATTGGCGCAAAAAGATGGCGAAATAAAAATGCTCAAGTCGGGTGCTAAGGAGAAGGACACGACTATCGAGCAGTATATGGGACAACTCAATGAAAAGGACAAAGCAAAACTAGAAGCTGAGATGCGGGCCCAGCAGGCAGAGGAAGCGGCTAAAAAATCTGCCGATTTATCCCCTGAGACAGCATTGCTGCCACCTGAGGCAAAGCCTAATGAATGCTACGCAAGGGTGTTTATACCTCCTGTTTACCGAACGAGATCAGAACAGGTGTTGAACCGAAGCGCCGCTGAGAGGCTTGAGGTTATTCCAGCCAAATACGAATGGGTCGAGGAACAGGTCCTAGTGAAAGAGGCATCCCAACGCCTCGAAGTGATACCGGCACAATATAATTGGGTCGAGGAACGGGTTCTTGTCAGGTCCGCCTCCAGCCGGATGGAGGGAATCCCTGCAAAGTATGAATGGGTCAGTGAAAACGTTCTTGTTGAGCCCGCTCACACGGTGTGGAAAAAGGGCCGCGGGCCTGTTGAGAAATTCGACAACGCCACAGGCGAGATCATGTGTCTCGTGGAAATCCCAGCCGCTTACAAGACCGTCAAGAAGAATGTTATGACAAGCCCTCCGAGGACAGAGAGCGTGGAAATCCCCGCAGAGTACAATACCGTGAAAAAGCAGGTCATGGTAAAGGCTCCCATCACCCAGACAATCGAGATCCCCGCTGTTTACAAAACCGTCAAAGTCAGAAAGATGGTTTCCCCTCCGGAAGAGCGGCGTATTTCAATCCCTGAAGAATACCAGACCGTCAATAAGACCGAAATGGTTTCCGAGGGTACGATGGAATGGCGACGGGTTCTGTGCGAAACCAACATGTCTCCCGCCGTGATTTCTAAGATTCAAAATGCCTTACTTCAGGCAGGTCACAACCCCGGGCGGATCGACGGCGTTCTCGGTTCGCAAACCAATACCGCATTGAGGGCCTACCAAAAGGAAAAAGGCCTTGCCGTTGGCGCTCTGACCTATGGTACCTTTGAGAGTTTAGGAGTGAGTCCGGGTCAGTAATCAGCAACTCTTGTCAATGCGTTAAGCTTCTATGACCCCATGGTGATGTTACAGGCCATGGGGTCTTTTTTCAGTTGGTTGTATGAGAAAGTAGCGGGAACAGGGGGAAAACGTGCGCGCCTACCTCGCTACCACGATCATTACCGACCCTTTTATCCGATTGGCAAGCGTCTCCAAGGCATCGGAATGGCTCGGTAACGAATTGATGGCAAGGTCCGGCCGGGGCAACATGGCGATGAGTTCTTTGAGACAGTCAACTTTTATTGCTGAACTAGCATTCTGCAGCAAGACAACTTTACCGCTTGTTTCATCCCTGATGCCTACCATGGATTTGACCACCCCTACGACCTCTCCTTTCATATTCAACAAAGGCCCGCCGCTGTTGCCGGGCTGGATATACACCGTGGTCTGGTAACTTCTCGGATCAGAACGCAGGCCCCTCACCCCGCTGATCAACCCGTCGGATACTTTCGGTGTGGCGCCCAAGATATCGACGCGTGGAAATCCTATGGTAAACACTTGGCTGCCCAGTTTGGTCTGCGAATTGGCCAGCGGTAAGGCTGCAGGCAGTTTATTCGAATCGCTGACCTCCAGCAGGGCAAGATCGTTGAGTTCGTCTCGAATGACCGGCCACGCTTGTAATTGCTCGCCTGACGTGCTGATGAGGACGATCGCCGTGCTGCCCAAAATCACGTGATTGTTCGTTACCACGAAACCGGGTGCGATGGTCCAGGCTGTGCCAAGGGACGCATCCGCAAACAGATCTTCCGTTGCTTCGGCGCCGGCCCTGACCAACGATGACCTGGCAACCACATCTACTTGACCATGAATGTCCCTGAGCTCCGCAGCTGTTTGCGAATTCCGAAGGGTTTCATGAGAAAAGCCTGGACCACTGGCTGGCCAGCCATCCGTGAACTTGTCAGCTCGTTCGGGCATAAAGGCCGAAAGATCGGCGGAGAGGGTGAACAAGAGCATAAAAACCAATGCCAACATACCTTCACCTATCCGCCCAAGATGTTTAGCCATATCTTATTCCCTTCCTTGTTCCATGTCTCGCATCTGCGCGCTGTGTCGAAGTTTGCATATCAATCAGGTTTATGTGGGACCGGGTCACGAAAAGGTTGGCATCCTTTGTTTGGTGCTCTCAGAACTGAGTGATAAGGAGCCCCTTTTGGGGGTAGGCGTAAGGATAATAGCAAAATCGCTCTTGTGCGTCAAGAAAACGGTACAACAGCATGTGTGGTGTCAGACCGGATTATGGAACTGAGTTTTTCAAGGTTCCATTAAACCCAATGGCCGGGATTAAAGAATTCATGAGGTTACAACCCTGGTTCAAGCCGAGGTCTAAGCCTTAGGGGACAATAAACAAGTCCGAATCTCTGCAGAGATAAAGCTCATGGGGTGGGAGCTGAGAATCTGATGAATCTATAGTATAGCGAGTTAGTTTCCGTCCATAAAGGTCCCTTTTCAGCAACTCCCCGCCTGCTTCGGGACAGATCGGCGTCAATCGGCGGAATCGCTTGTGCGGCTTACACGAGTTCGCCTCCGCGCAATGCCGCTGACCTGTCACGTCTTTAGCGTGATTTCCTTGAACTTGCAGAAAATGGCGATTTCTGGATCGGAAACTAATCAACGCCCTTAATGAAACCGTGGATGGGCACAAGTTAGATTCTCGATACCC
>JBATHN010000069.1:0-9928 GCA_049666885.1 Desulfobacterales bacterium | reverse complement strand
CCGGTTAAAGTGCCATAACGGGTCTCTATCGATCGTATGACGCGTCAATTGGGTCGAATTCCATTTCACAGAGAATTGCTGTTAGAGGCCATTTCGTATTGACATTCTAAAAAGTCTATGATTAATTTCAAAGGTTTTGGTTATATCTGCTATTTTCTGACGAACCGCGAAGTTGAATCTCGTAATGGTGCCGGCAGGTCATGACATTTTTTCATGAAAGAGAGTCCATAGATGAAGAGAACATTTCAACCGAGTAATCTCAAGCGCGCCCGAAAACACGGGTTTCTAAAGCGTATGTCCACTAAAGGCGGACGACGGATCATTAATCGACGACGGGCGAAGGGCCGGAAGCGGTTGAGTGCTTAATCGGCAGAGGCTGTTCACACGGTGCCGGCTGTTGCGTAGGTCGAATGTTAGTCCGATGCGCACATGCGGCCGGATGTGACGTGGTATAAACAAAAATATTAAACATCAGAGTCATACTGGATATTGGGTGAATATTCTTTTCCGAAGGCTGCCCGAATATTAAAACGCCCGGAGTTCATTCGCCTGTCGAAGAGTGGAACCAAAATTCAGAACAGGCATTTCATCTTTTTGTATTCCAGGTCCCGTCGGGAGTACTCGCGAATTGGTATCACGGTGAGCCGCAAAGTCGGTGACGCTGTCGTGCGCAACAGAATCAAACGACTGGTACGCGAAAATTTCCGCCGGATGAGACCCATGATCTTCGGGGCCTGGGACATCAACATCATTGCCAAAAGAAACGCAGCCAAACTTTCCGGTGATGAAGTGGGCTCATCTCTGGTGCAACTTTTTGAAGGCATTCATCGACATGCTGGTAAAGGGTTATAATATCAGTAAATTTATCATGATGGTATTGATTCGGGGATACCAGTTGATCGTATCGCCGGTGTTGGGCCCGGCCTGCCGATTTTACCCGAGTTGTTCGCAATATGCCAGCCTGGCGATTGACCGGTACGGCGTCGTCAAGGGCTCCTACATGGCTATCCGGCGTCTGTTGCGATGTCATCCCTTTCATCCCGGCGGCTTCGATCCGGTACCTTAGCGCCCGGTCAGCCGCCATCTGCGGTTGACGCCGGTATGAGTCCACAGACCTTGAAAAAATCTATTCAGCCCCCATTTCCGTATCCGTCATCCGTATCGCAAAAGATATTTAACGGTGCTGACCGTAAGTGTTTTGGTCGTTCGACTTATGAGTGCCGCAGAACTGGAAGCGACAGTGTCATCAACCGCATAAAGGTCGTACCGAAGCAATCTTAGGAGATTTCAATGGATCACATGCGCGTAATTCTGGCCATTGCTCTTTCTTTTCTGGTTTTTATAGTCTGGCAGTTTTTGTTTGCGCCCAAAGAACCAGTTCGCAGAGCAGAGCAAAGTGCGACGGCTCCCTCGACGGCAGAGGAAAAAATCGCCACCGATAAACCGTACACCCAAAAACAGGAAACGGCCAAGGGTACTGAAGCACAGCCGTCGGCACCGGCTGTAAAAGCCGGTCGAACCATTACAGTCGACACACCATTATACCGCGCAGAATTTTCGGAGGATGGTGCAGCCGTTAAAAGCATCGTTTTAAAAAAATACCGCGAGTACGTGGGGAAGGATTCACCGCTCAAGCAACTGGTAGCACCCGTTCTCGAGGATGGAACGGATCTGGTGAGTTTCGTGCAAGGCGGCCTACCGGAATTAAAGGATGCGGTCTACACGGCCGAAATGGCTGCCCAGCGTATCGACGTCGCCGACAAACCTCAGGAGTTGGTCTTCACGTGGAGTGCACCGGGCGGGGTCGTCGTCGAGAAGAGCTTCCGTATTGATCCCAACACGTATCTTATCGGGTTAAACGTCGGTATAAAAAACGGAGGGGCGCAACCGCTAACGGGCCGGTTGGCGCTTACGCTCAACAGCATCGTACCCAAAGTCAAACGGGCCTATGGGTTTGAGGGCCCGAGCGCCTACATCAATAACAAGCTGCAGCAGATCGACATCAAGGACATCGAAGACAAGAATACCTTTGAAGGCGTTATCGATTGGATCGCCATTCAAACCCGCTATTTCATGACGAGCATAATCCCTGAATCACCGACCGATGCTACCTTTCACCTGATTTCCAAAGAAAACGACCTCGTCGTCGCGCAATTAATCCTGCCGGAAACGACGATCAACTCCGAAACCCAACAAAGTTTCAAGTTTAAGCTGTTTCAAGGCCCAAAGAGCATGAGCCTGCTCGACAGCTACGGCTACAAGCTTGGCAAAGCGGTCAATTTCGGCATGTTCGACATTTTGGCAAAACCATGCCTGTGGCTCATGAACTTTATTTATCACAACCTGATTCCCAACTATGGCATCGCCATTATCATCTTGACTCTGATCACCAAAGTACTTCTTTGGCCGTTGGGCACAAAGAGCTACAAGTCGATGAGCGATATGAAAAAGCTGGCGCCTTTGATCAAGGAGATCAAGGAGAAATATAAGGACGACCGCAAACGCGTGAACGAAGAAACAATGGCCCTGTACCGGACTTACAAGATCAATCCTTTAGGCGGATGCCTGCCCATGCTGGTTCAGATTCCGGTTTTTTTCGCTCTTTACCGAATGCTCTACGAGGCCATTGAACTTCGGCATGCCCCATTTTTTCTGTGGATCAACGATCTGGCCGCCCCGGACCGACTTTTCCGGTTTGATTTCACCATTCCATTTATGGATCCGCCCTACGGCATACCGGTTCTCACGCTGGTCATGGGAGCCACCATGTTTTTGCAGCAAAAAATGTCGCCGCCGATGGGAGATGCGACCCAGGCCAAAATGATGATGCTGATGCCGGTCATATTTACCTTCATTTTTATCAATTTTTCCTCCGGACTTGTTTTGTACTGGTTGGTGAATAATATTGTTTCTATATCGCAGCAATATTACATCACCAAAAAGTATGCCTAGTCACGGAGGTTTTGAATGGCGCTCACGATGGAGCTTGAAGCGAAGAACGTTGAGCAGGCCGTGAAACTCGCTTGCGACAAATTGGAGATTCCGCCCGAAAAACTCAAATATGATGTTATTTCATATGGATCAACCGGTATCTTCGGTTTCGTAAAAAACAAGAAGGCCAAAATCAGGGTTTTACTGACGGAAGAGAAGGCAGAAACACGCAAAACCGATGAAACCCGAACAGGTGAAGGGGGGCAAACAAAACCAGCGGAGATAAAAAACCGTGTCAAGGGCTTGATCGAACAAGCATTTAATGGAGGCGAGCCGGAGGCTGTGCCAGAGACCGAAAAACACATTGCCGCGGGCAAACAAGTCCTTCAACGCATCGTTGACACCATCAGTTCGGGTGCCGTTGTCACTGTCGAGAAAAATGCGGAGCGAGTCCTTTACAATGTGACGGGCGGCAATTCCGGCATTTTGATTGGAAAACACGGGCAGACCATCGATGCCATGCAAGCTTTGGTAGAAAAAATTGTCAACAAGAAAAACACCGCAAGGCTTCGGGTGCAGGTGGATATGGAAGGGTATTTGGAGAGCCGAAAAAAAAACCTTATCCGGCATGCCGAAAGCCTGGCCAACAAATGCAAACATATCCGCCGCCCGGTTACCGTCGGGCGTATGAATGCACACGACCGTCGGATTGTTCATCTGGCATTGAAAGATGACTCAAGCGTTAGGACTCGCAGCACAGGGGACGGCTTTTTGCGGAAGCTCGTCATACATCCCAACAATACTTCTACCAGAAGGCGGCCCTCATAAACGTCGTTTCGCCCACCGAAGCATGAAAACAGCTACGATCGCTGCGGTCGCCACACCACCCGGAACCGGAGGGGTTGGCATTATAAAAATTTCCGGTCCCGATGCGCCGAGAATAGCCGCAACCCTTTTTCGATCCTGCAAGAACGATAACAAACCCTGCAGTGCTGACCGCAGCGACTGCTTGCCGATCAATTTTCAGTCTCACCGGCTTTATTACGGCCATATTGTCGATCCGGAAACTGAAGACGATGTCGATGAAGTCTTAGTAGTCGTGATGCGAGCGCCACAGTCTTACACCAGAGAGGATGTCGTTGAAATACAGGCCCATGCCGGTGCGGCGGCGCTGCGCGTCATCCTGTCTCTGGTTTTACGACAGGGTGCACGGATGGCCGAGCCCGGCGAATTTACGCAGCGGGCCTTCCTGAACGGCAGAATTGATTTGACTCAGGCCGAGGCCGTCATCGACATTATAAACGCCAGAACAGAGACCGCACTTAAAATTGCGACAAATCAGGTCTCCGGACAACTGAAATTGGCCGTGGAAAACATTCGCAGCATTCTTTTGGACGTTCTGGTTCATATCGAAGCGGCCATCGACTTTCCCGAAGATGTTTCCGATATTCTCTCATCGACCGACCTGGAGGCCAGGCTGCGCCGAGAAGTCGCTGCACCCATTGTTGACCTAATGCACAATTACAGGCAAGGCTGCATTTATCGGGACGGATTGAAACTGGCTATTATCGGACGACCCAATGTTGGAAAATCGAGTCTATTGAACTGCCTGTTGAAAAAGGAACGGGCCATTGTCAACGCGTTCCCGGGCACGACACGGGATCTCATCGAGGACAGTTTCCAAGTGCAGGGAGTTCCGGTGACGATCACCGATACGGCCGGGTTGCACGAGACCGAGGATCCGGTCGAAAAGATCGGCATCCAAAAAGCCAGGGAATGCCTTAAAACGGCCGATTTAATTCTCCAGGTGATCGATGGGTCCGAAGAACTGACAGTCGACGATCATGAAATTTTTAAATTTTGTTGTGGCAAAACTGTTATTGTCGTCGTCAACAAAATCGATCTGGTTATCGGCCGGAAAACCGCCGCACCGCTTGTGCCGGTTAATTGGGGAGCACTACCGACTGTTGAAGTTTCAGCCATTTACGGCGACGGAATCGACTTTTTGGAGAGCCGCATTGCCGATACCGTTGCCTTGAAACCGCGGGATGTCCAACACGATACCGTCATTCCAAATCTTAGGCACCAACAGGCCCTTGAAAAATGTCACAAAAATGTATCGAGTGCCATTAAAGCCCTTCAGGGGAACAGAACGATTGAACTGGTGGCGCTGGATATTCAAGAGGCTGTCGGCCGATTGGATGAAATTCTCGGACTCAGCGTGGACACCGACATTTTCGAACAGATTTTCAGCCGGTTCTGCATCGGCAAATAACAAATGTTTCACGTGAAACATTAAGGTTAAAAAACCGATTGCGGTCTCTTCATGCACGGTACGGCCAACGGCGCCCATAAAATTGCGTCGCCAGTGCGGAACGGATGCATACAATATGGAAAAATGTCCACATCGTCGAACCTACGGTATTCATAAGCACAGAGGAGCGAATAGATGGAATTTGACTTTACCCCCTACTTCAAGCGCTATGAAACGCTGCTGAAATTGGCCGACCAGGCATTTCAGAGGGTTTCCAAAGAGTATCCCGAAAATGTCAAGTGCCGGAGCGGGTGCGCGGATTGCTGCCATGCACTTTTTGATCTGACATTGATCGAGGCACTCTATATCAATCAAAAGTTTAACGAAAAATATCAAGGGCCGGAACGAGAGGCATTGCTGGAAAAGGCCAACAAACTCGACCGCCAGATTGCCAAGATCAAGCGCCAAGCCGGTCGAGATCTTCAAAACGGTAAATCAGAAAAAGAGATTTTGGAAGAACTGGCCAGAATGCAGGTTCCCTGTCCGCTTCTCAATGACCAAGATCTGTGCGAGCTGTATGAGTTTCGGCCGATAACCTGCCGTTTTTACGGCATCCCGACAGCCATCGGCGGTGCCGGGCATACTTGCGGCCTGTCGGGTTTTGAGGCGGGCCGCTCTTATCCGACTGTCAACCTGGACAAGATTCATCAACAGTTGCAGCACATCACTGCCGAGCTCGTGCGGGATATGGGGTCCAAATTCATCAAGTTGAGCGACCTGCTCGTTCCACTCTCGATGGCGTTGGTGACTCTGTTTGACGCAGAATACCTCGGGATCGATTACAAGGGTGACGGTGATGGAGGGAGCAACGTCAAATAGTGTCCATCTATAAAGGGCATCTTTCGACCCGGCCCGGCGTTCTCGCTCTCTGCAATCCTTGTTGCAGCATCGCTACGCCTGAGGCTGTGAAATCGCTGTGTCATTCTACGGGGCCGAAATCTAACATTTTACGACGGGCACTAAATAGGCGATCAAAAGGAGATAACCATGTCTGAGTTTTCGCCGGAAGAAGTGGAACAGCGAAAAAAAGCCGTCTTTGACGCCATGTCTCCCCGGCTGCAAAAACATATTCTGAAAAAAGGCTACCATAAATGGGATCCGTTCCAGGAGCCGAAGGACCCGATCGAAATTCGCCGTGACAAAACAAAACGCACGACCCAGATGCTGATCAGGGAATTCCTCCAGTCCCGTTCTGTCGAAAAATACAGCAACGCTTACGGAAGGGGGGTACTGGAAATCGCGATGGGAATTATCAACGAAGATGAACGGTTTGTCGCCATGTACGAATTTGCGTGCTGGTATCGTGACTTATTGAAGCGGGAGGGCGCAGAATAGCCCTGTTAAAAGGGCCCGCCAATTGAGATACTGGTGGGTTTATTTTTGGAAGGGTGTTCCCAGGAAATACTCTTCGTACTCAGACGGTCCCGATTGAAAGATTTCCAGCATGGCCTCGACGTTTTTCCGTTCTGCATTTTCCTTCCATTTCAGCCATTCTTCCATACTCTACCAAGTGGCGATAACGCACAAATCCTGTACGATGCGTCGGTTTTGTTGCCGCATAGCACCGCTCTATTCGGTACAAACATAAAACGAGGTTACACATCAATGGGCCAAGACGACTTTCGGACCGACCACCGATCGTTTTCCATGCTGCTGACTATCTGCTGTCTGGTCACATTCGGTTGCTATTTCGCTGTGTCCATGCGGCTGCCTGTGGTTCCCCTTTACGCAAGCGGTCTCGGCGTTAGCACATCTCTGATCGGTGTCATCAATGCCGCATTTTATCTCATGGCCGGCCTATTGGCGATACCCTCGGGCGTTCTCTCCGATCTCTTCGGCAGAAAGCGATTGGCTGTAACCGGCGCACTGATTCTCTTGGCCGGTATGCTGCTTCTCATATTCGCCCGATCTTTTTTTCACCTGACCGTCATCTATCTGCTTCTGGGAGTCGGTATCGCGGCTTTTGGTCCCACCATGATGTCATGGGTGTCTGAGATATCACCAGCGACCCACTTGGGACGGGCTTATGGTTGGTACACCACAGCCCTTTTTTGCGGACTGGGAATGGGGCCCGCAGCCGGCGGTGCCCTGGGAGATGCGTTCGGGTATCGAATGGTGTTTCTGGTCGGTGCCGTTCTGTCTGCCTTCAACATCTATGCGGTTCAACGGTTTTTGCCAGCTCCGGGACAAGACGCCGTCTACGGAAAAACGGATGAAACGTGGCGCGTGAATGCCGTAGGGATGCTTACGAACCGACCGCTGCTTGGATGCTGGCTGGTGACCTTCGGGGCGAACATCATTGGCGGCGTCTTCTTCACCTATCTGCCGCTTCTGGCCCACGACAGAGGTCTCGACGTCGGTCAAATCGGCATGGTCTTTCTCCTGCAATCCGTAGCCAATGCCGTTTCCCGTATACCCTTCGGTGCACTCAGCGATCGTTTGGGACGGAGAAAGCACCAGGCCTTGGTCGGCGTTCTCCTGGCGTCTCTCTCGATTGCCGGATTCGTTTTTTCAAGGACGTTCTTCCATTTCCTACTTGCAGCATTGTGTTTGGGTATGAGTCTGGCCATCGCCTTCACCTCCATCGGTGCTCTCATCGCTGAAACCACAGAGCACCGGTTTCGGGGTTTGGCCATGGGCGGTTACAACAGCTTTATCTATTTTGGCCTGATGGCCGGTTCCATTGGATTGGGCCCCGTGATCGAGTCTGTCGGTTTTGCCTACGGGTTTATGCTTGCCGGTGCGATCAACCTTTTCTTCGTGGCCTTTTTTGTTTGGTGTATGTCGGGCACCTTTCAGAATGAATCGAGGAACAGCGATTAGGGCTTCGGTGTTCCAAAAAGATTGACTGCGGGTTAAGGGTTCCCGCAAAAAATAATTCCACATCTTGCTTGTTTTTAGCCCGATCTTTTGCCTATCTGGTGCGTTACATCCACCGACACGTATTTCGGCGCCGCTGGAAGTGCCTCGTAGACGAGCCCAAATCCGGCGTAATCGTGTAGAGATATTTCTTACCGCCCTAAGCCTCTCCGAAACAAAAAAGCTTCAAATAATAGACACCCCGTCATTTTTCTGTCGTTACTTCTGATTTAAATGTCTGGCAGAAGACATAACATCCTTTAAATACATTATATTTAATCGAGATGCCATTTCCGGCACAATCTTTGCGTAGATCAATCCCAACCAATTAATGCAGCGACCGATCAGAAAAACCGTTCCATATGTGGAGATTCTTCGCGAAACGCATTTGAATATTTTTTCGCAATATTTTTAATTAGTTATTTAAAAGTGCGCCCAATTCCGGCTTCGCGTCTAAACCAAGTGCCTCAAATTTGACAGATTGGCAAATTCGCAGAAAGGAGACATTTTCATGACAGAACGTAAGAACAAAGACCAGGCCAACACCGCTGCCGGCGACAATGCAGCAGAAGACAGCAGCGGTGCAAACGCTTTGAAAAAAGGTACCGATACCAACACGAATGCGATCGGTGTTGACATCGGCACGTCAAAGATCGTGACCGCCGTTAAGAAGAATGATCACATTGAATATGCTTCGCATCGCAATGCGTTTATTTCAGTGGAGTATTCCAGCTTCACCAAAAGAATTCTCAATCAAAACCAGATCAAACATCACCAGATCGGGAATTCTCTCATCGTCTATGGCGACGGGGCAGAGACATTCGCAGATATGCTGAATTCTGAAACCCGACGACCGATGCGCAAAGGTCTGCTGAATCCGAATGAAAGCCACTCTGTAGAGATTATCAAGAAAGCCCTTGACGACCTGATCGATTCAACCGGTGTGCCGACCGGCAAACTGATCTTTTCGGTTCCCGACGCGCCGAAAGATGCACCTACCGATATTCTTTACCATGAGTCATTGCTCAACCGCCATCTGTCGGGCAAAGGGTTTGCGACCCGCAGCATCAACGAGGGGTTGGCCGTTGTTTTTTCCGAACTGGAAGACGAGAATTTTACCGGGTTGGGCATTAGCGCCGGCGGCGGCATGTGCAACGTGTGCCTGGCGTATCTGTCGATACCGCTTGTAACCTTCAGCATAACAAAGGGTGGCGACTATCTCGACGATGCAGTGGCGTCGGTCACCGGTATGGTGAATACCCGCGTGAGGAGTTTCAAAGAGAACGGCTTCGATCTTAAACGATCACCCAGCAACAGCGTGGAAGACGCTCTTCAGGTTTACTACGATGACCTCATCGTTACACTGGTTAAGTCCCTCAAACAAAGCGTTATGACGACCTCGACCACCAACAAAGTTGATCGACCGATTCCGGTTGTATTGAGCGGCGGCACGGCGAAGGTGAGCGGGTTTAAAGATCGCTTCGAGCAGGTCCTCAAAGCGGAAAATATTCCACTCGATTTCAGCAAGATTCGTGTAGCGAAAGATCCTCTGACCGCTACGGCGAAAGGCGCCCTGATGGCCGCTATGCATGAAAATTGATGATGACGCTCGTCGGGATACAGACTCGAGCGGCTCCACACCGTCTTTTACCAGCGCACCTTGGCCGAGCTCCCCGGCCCGCTCCTCGACAAGTACCCGGGAGTGGGCCGGGAACGCTGAGATAAGGTAGGCTGCCGCTGTGTTGCGGCGACGCTGCCTGCAGATTTTCGTTGTAGACAAAGGGGCGCTTTGGGATACCGCGCTTCAGTACCCGTGATTCTGTA
>JBATHN010000068.1:0-5940 GCA_049666885.1 Desulfobacterales bacterium | reverse complement strand
CAAGGGAATCAGCGAACGTGCCGCGATCGGTGAAAGATTCCGCGCTGGCGAAGGTATCGCCGTCGGCCCGTTGGTATCCATCGGGAAAGACGTTCGCATCGGCGACCGGGTCGTCCTGCATCCCGGTGTGGTTCTCGGCGATGAAGTGACCATCGGCAACGACACGATCGTATACCCCAATGTCACCATTCTCGACCGTTGCCGAATCGGAAGCCGGGTCATCATCCAGGCCGGTACGGTTATCGGCAGCGACGGTTACGGTTTTGCACCCGAAGGCGGGGTCCATATCAAGATTCCACATCTGGGTATCGTTCAGATCGATGACGATGTCGAAATTGGGGCCGCTAACACGATCGACCGCGCGACCTTCGGCAAGACCTGGATCCAGAAAGGGGTCAAAACCGACAACCTCGTTCAAATCGCTCACAACGTGACGGTCGGTGAAAACACCCTGATCGTTGCCCAGGTCGGCATCGCCGGGAGTACGACCATCGGCCGGCACGTCATTCTGGCGGCCAAGGCTGGAATCGCCGGTCATCTTTCTCTCGGCGACAACTGCATCATCGGTCCCATGACCGGCATCGGCAAATCAGTCGAGCCGGGCCAGATATTATCCGCCGGGCTTCCGGGGATACCTCACCGGCAGTGGCTCCGCATGCAGCGGGTGTTGCCGGAATTACCCGAGTTGAAAAAACGGCTCGTTGCCCTTGAAAAAGAGGTGGCGCGACTGTCCGGAGAGACCGAGTGACAGCCGGTCGTCAGCGGATCTCCGGCTGATCTGCGCATCGGCGATTCGTCCCGTGCAACAACCTTTCGCCACACACCCCGGGGGGGGGAAATGATGCAAAGCGTTTTCGACATTCAAAAAATTCTTGAAATGCTGCCCCACCGTTACCCGTTCCTGCTCATCGATCGCGTCATCGAACTGGTTCCGGGTGAAAAGATCGTTGCCCTGAAAAACGTGACCATCAACGAGCCGTTTTTCCAGGGCCACTTCCCGGAGATGCCGGTGATGCCGGGCGTTCTGATCATCGAAGCCATGGCCCAGACCGGCGGGGTTTTCTATATCGCCTCCCGGCCGCCGGCCCAAGCAGGGTATATCTTTTATTTCATGGGTATGGACAGGGTGCGTTTCCGGAAGCCGGTCGTCCCTGGTGACCAGCTGGTCATCGAAGCGACGCTTCTCAAAATGCGTAAAAATGTCACCAAGATGGCGGCCGAGGCAACTGTCAACGGCAAGCGGGTTGCCGAGGCCGAACTGATGGCCACCCTGGGGGAGAAGAAATGATTCATCCAACCGCAATCATCAGCCCAAAAGCCGAGATCGATTCACATGTGGAGATCGGGGCGTTTTCAATCATCGGAGACAGGGTGAGCGTCGGAGCCGGGACAACCATCGGTGCCCACGTGGTGATAGAACCGTATGTCACCATCGGGCCAAACTGTCGGATCTTCCAATATGCCGCCATCGGCGCCATTCCTCAGGACTTAAAGTTCGGGGGAGAAGTCAGCTACGTGAAAATCGGGCGCGGATCGATCATCCGCGAGTTCGTTACCGTTCACCGGGGGACGACCCGCGGCGGGGGCGTGACCGAGGTCGGCGAAGAATGCCTGCTGATGAACTATACCCACGTGGCTCACGACTGCAAAATCGGCCGCCGGGTGGTCATGGCCAACAACGCGACCCTGGCCGGTCACATCACCATCGGTGATTACTGCACCATCGGGGGGCTTTCGGCGATCCATCAATTTACCAAGGTCGGCGAATATGCCTTCATCGGCGGCAAAACCGGTGTCCCCAAGGACATTCCTCCCTATGTGATCGCATCCGGCGAGAGGGCCCGGTTGCACGGCCTCAACCAGGTAGGACTCAAGCGCCACGGCTTTTCGCAAAAAACTCTCGGGGAACTCAAAAAGGCCTACCGCATCGTCTTTCGCATCGGCCTAACCCTCAATCAGGCTGTCGAACGGGTGAAGGCCGAGGTCGATCAAGTCCCGGAAGTGGTGAAATTTATCGATTTTATTAAATCCGCCGAACGGGGCATCACCCGTTGAGGACGGAGGTACCGGGCGGTTTGATCCTCCTCTCACCGCAAGCGCAACTGCCGACCAAGGAATCTGACCGCCGCCGGCCGGGTTTGTACCTGCCGGGCCCCTTCGCCCGGAGCCTCCAAATAGGGCCAATCACATGAGCACAGCCAAAGACAAACTTCGCGTCGGCGTCGTCGGCGTCGGCTATCTCGGTAAATTTCATGCGGAAAAGTACGCCCACATGGCGGATACCGAACTGGTGGGTGTGGCCGACATCGACGCGGCAGCAGCTGCAGCTGTAGCCGACCGCCTGCAAACAAAGGCGTTCAGCCGGCATGCCGATCTCATCGGCAGGGTGGATGCGGTCAGCGTTGTGGTTCCGACCTCGGCCCATTATCTGATTGCCAAAGAGTTCTTGAACAACGGCGCCGACGTGCTGATAGAAAAACCAATGACCACCACTCTTGAGGAAGCCGATGCACTTGTCGCGGTTGCGGCCGACCGGGGGCTCATCATTCAGGTCGGGCACTTGGAACGGTTCAATCCGGCCGTGGTGGCCTTGCGGGACATCGTCAAGCGGCCCCTGTTCATCGAATCGCATCGACTCAGCATGTTTAGAGAGCGGGCTACGGATGTGAGTGTCGTTCTCGACCTGATGATTCACGATATCGATCTCATTTCCCACTTTGCCCAAGCCGAACTGATCAGCGTTCACGCTGCCGGTGTTCCCGTGGTTTCCGGAGAGGTCGATATCGCCAACGCCCGGCTCGAGTTCGACAGCGGATGTGTCGCCAATGTCACGGCCAGCCGGATTTCAATCAAGAACGAACGCAAAATCAGACTCTTCCAACGGGACTGTTACACGTCGGTCGACTTCGTCGATCATCGCATCACGGTGATCAGAAGAGTGGGTCACGACCCGAGCAGCCTGATTCCGGGCATGGACATTCAGCAGCTCTCGTTTCCACAGGGAGACGCACTCGATGACGAACTGAAGGCTTTCGTTCATTCGGTTCGAAGCCGCAAACCGCCGCAGGTCGACGGCCGTGTGGGGCGCGACGCACTGCGGATTGCCTTGGATGTGATGGCGCAGATCAACAGCAAAATCGACCGCTACCTGAGCCTAAACCTCCCATGAAGGCTCCTTCCGGACAAGCATGCGTCATGATCGTTGCCGGTGAGGCGTCCGGTGACCAGCACGGGGCCAAGTTGGTTGCAGAAATGCGGCGGTCGAACCCGACTATTTTTTTCTGCGGAATTGGCGGAAAGGCCCTGGCCTCGGCCGGTGTGCGCATTCTGGTCGATACCGCCGTCCTGACTGTGGTCGGCATCACTGAGGTCATCGCCAAACTGCCGGTTGTCTACCGCTCTCTGGCGGTGGCCAAAAAGCTGCTTCAAAGTCTCAAACCCGACCTGCTGATTCTGATCGACTTCCCGGATTTTAATCTGCGGGTGGCCTCGGCTGCCCGGAAACTCGGCATTCCGGTATTGTACTATATCAGTCCTCAGATTTGGGCCTGGCGGCGCGGGCGGGTCAAGAAAATCGGTCAACTGGTCAGCCACATGGCCGTCATCCTACCTTTCGAAGCCGATTTCTACTCGGTCCACGGCATCCCGGTGACCTTTGTCGGCCATCCGCTGCTCGACCGCACTTCCGGAAACGAAGCAGAAGGCGACGCAGCCGCGGGCTCCGCGGAGCGCGCCCTCATCGGGCTTCTGCCCGGCTCTCGCGAGGTGGAGATCAAGCGGCTGCTGCCGGTCATGCTCGACGCGGCCGAAAGGATGCACAAGCAGGATCCCAAACTGACCTTCACGGTCTCGGTCGCGCCGACCGTCGAAAGAAAGCTGCTGGAAGCGATGCTCAGAGATCGGGGCACAAACGGCTCGATCAGCCTTTTCGAAGAACCGGTCGAACGGCTTTTCCGAAGGTGCCGCCTGATCGTGGCGGCTTCCGGAACCGTTACCTTGCAGGCGGCCATTGCCGGGACCCCGATGGTGATCATTTACAAGGTCTCTCCGATAAGTTACTGGCTGGGAAGGGCCCTGATTCGGGTCGATCATATCGGACTGATCAACTTGATTGCCGGTCGACGCCTCGTTCCCGAGCTGATCCAGGGTCAGGTCACGGCCGCAAATATAACCGAGCAGGTTTTAGGCTTGCTGAGCGACGAGGAAAAACTTGCACGGCTGAAAAAAGACCTGCTGACAGCCGGGCATCTGCTGGGAGGGCCGGGCGCTTCGCGGCGGGTGGCGCAGATCGCTCTGGATTTGATGCGGTGAGTCAGAACGTGTCTGTAATTTAACACGAAAATAAAATGTAATACGGTAAAGAGGTGGGCACCGCCACCCTGATGAGCCATGAGCGTTGAGTATAAAAAGTTTTTTTTATGTATCGACTGCCGAAAAGGCCAGGAGTGTCTTCGATAAAATCGATGGCATCCTTCAACTGGCATAACTGGCTCAACGGACTCAACCGGCACAACCGTTTTCGTACGAAAACAAGTGAAGTGAAGAAAATGTCGAAAATCCAGATCAGAAGCCGTTACCGGGAGTTGGTTGCGCTGGTCAAAGAGAACCGCGTGCGACTGCTGCTGGCCATGGTCTGCATGCTCGTAGAGGCGGCCGGCACATCAACCGCCGCCTACCTCGTCAAGCCGGTTTTGGACGACATCTTCATCAACAAGAACGGGGAAATGCTCAGACTGATCCCGCCGGGTATCGTCGTGATTTATCTGTTGCGCAGCCTGGCCTTGTTTTACGGCGACTTCTTCATGAGCTACGTCGGGCAGGATATCATCCGCCGATTGCGAAACCGCCTGTACGATTCCATTCAGGACCTGCACCTGGCTTTTTTCCATAAAGAAACCACCGGGGTCCTGATGTCGCGGATCATCAACGACGTGAACTATGTCAAGGACATGCTCTCCTCCACCATCACCGGTTCCCTGCGCGATTGCTTCACGATCATCGGATTGGTTTTCGTCATCTTCTATCAGATCTGGCACCTTGCGGCCTTCGCGGTTTTGGTGCTGCCGGCGGCTTTCATTCCGATCGTCATTTTCGGTCGTCGGGTGCGGCGAACCAGCACCGGCTGCCAGGAGGCTATGGCCGACATCAGCGCCTTCATGCACGAAACCTTTGCCGGCAATAAAATTGTCAAAGGCTTTGGCATGGAGAGCTACGAAAAAAAACGATTCTTCGACAAAACCGATCGGCTCTTCCGGATGGAGATGAAGGAAGCCCTGGCACGGCTGATTACCAGCCCCATCAACCTGTTCCTCGGCGGGCTGGGTGCGGCGCTGATCGTCTGGTACGGCGGTCTCAAGGTTATCTCGGGCACTTATACGGCCGGCACTTTTTTTTCTTTCCTGACGGCCGTGCTGCTGCTCTACAAGCCAGTCAAGGATCTGAGTAAATTCAACAACGCCATTCAACGAGGGCTCGCGGCAACCGACCGTATATTCGATATTATCGAAAAGGAAACCGGCATCCCCGAGGATCCGAACCCGGTCGAGATCGAAACCCGCCCGCACAGGGTCGCATTTCACGACGTCTCTTTTAAATACGACGACGAAATGGTGCTGCAGGACGTCAATTTGGATGTCGATCCGGGAAGGGTGCTGGCCATCGTCGGCATGAGCGGGGGCGGCAAGACTTCCCTGGTGAATCTGATTCCGCGTTTCTACGATGTGTCGAGCGGGTCCATTGCCATCGACGGTGTCGACATCCGCCGAATTTCCCTGGCTTCTTTGCGGCGCCAGATTGCCATCGTCACCCAGGAACCGATACTTTTCAACGACAGCGTCAGGAGCAATATCGCTTACGGCCTTCTTGGTGCTGCTGAGGAGAAGATCATTGCCGCCGCACGAGCCGCGTATGCCTATGATTTCATTCTGAACTTTCCGAAAC
>JBATHN010000067.1:0-3927 GCA_049666885.1 Desulfobacterales bacterium | reverse complement strand
ACCTTTATCCTGATTCCTCATGAACGTTATCGGCACCATCATCCTGTTTGCCCTCCTGCTGGACCATATCCTTAACGCCGTTGCCGATTATCTGAATCTGAAAACGCTGCGTCCGGACCTGCCGCAGGAGTTTCGGGGTCACTACGATGAGGCGCGCTACCGGCGCTCCCAGGAATATCTGAAGGTCAACACCCGTTTCGGTTGGGTCGTTTCGGCCTTAAATCTGTTTTTATTGCTTGTTTTCTGGTTCGGCGGTGGGTTTCCACTGCTGGATAATTGGGTGCGGTCGTGGTCTCTCGGGCCGGTGGCCTCGGGCATGGCCTTCGTCGGCATTCTTTCACTGCTGGCCGGCATCGTTTCTTTGCCCTTCAGCATCTATGCCACCTTCGTGATCGAGGAGCGGTTCGGGTTCAATCAAACCACCTGGTCCACCTTTTTCAAGGACAAGCTCAAGGGGCTGGCGTTGGCGCTTTTGCTCGGGGCACCGCTTATGGCCGGTGTGCTCGCTTTCTTTGAATATGCCGGATCCGGCGCCTGGTTCTACTGCTGGATGGCTGTCACGCTATACATGCTGGTGGTGCAGTTTGTGGCACCGACATGGATCATGCCGCTCTTCAACCGGTTCAGCCCATTGGAGGACGGGCCGCTGAAGCAGGCAATACTTTCCTATGCCCGTTCGATCGACTTCCCGCTCGATAACATTTATGTCATGGACGGTTCGCGGCGCTCCAGCAAGTCGAACGCCTTCTTTACAGGGTTCGGTCGACATAAGCGCATCGTTCTTTTCGACACCCTGATTGAAAGACACACCGTTGAGGAACTGGTGGCCGTGCTGGCGCACGAAATGGGCCACTACAAGAAAAAACACATTCTGAAATCGCTTCTGTTAGGCGTTGCGCAATCCGGGTTGATGTTTTTTTTGCTTTCGTTTTTCATCTCCGAGCCCGCTCTCTTCCAAGCCTTTTATATTCAGCAACCCTCGGTGTATGCGGGGCTCGTTTTTTTCGCGCTGCTCTATGCACCCCTCGACTTTTTAACGGGCATATTCATGCAACTGTTCTCTCGCAAGAACGAGTTCGAAGCCGACCGTTTCGCGACCGACACCACCCCGGAACCGAAAGCGATGGCAACGGCCCTGAGGAAACTGGCTGTCCACAACCTGACCAACCTGACGCCGCATCCCTTTTACGTGTTTTTGAACTATTCCCACCCGCCGGTGCTCGAGAGGCTTCGCGCCATCGCGAACCGGATGGCGCAGAAGGCATTGAAATTTCATTCTGTGACTCAGCGGTGAGAATAGATTATGCCCGTCACTGATTGTGATGACCATGTTTGATTCTGTCTTGATCATCGCCGACATAGAGGGCAGCTCCGGCTGCTGGGGCTACCGTGCATCGGCCTTTAAAACTCACGAGTGGGTTGAGGCTTGTGTGGACATGACGCGCGATATCGCAGTGGTGGTGCGCGCTCTACTGGACAACGGAGTGCACCGGGTTGCCGTGAAGGACTTTCACCGCACCGGCTTCAACCTCTTGCCCGAAATGATCGATTCCCGGGCGCGGGTCTTTCAGGGCTACACGGTCGGTCCGGTGCCGGGAATCGGCGATCCGGGATCGGCCGAGGCGGTGCTCTTCTTAGGGATGCACGCCGCTTCGGGTTCCAACGGGTTTATGGCCCACACGCTGACATCGCGGATTCGGCGCCTGGAAGTTAACGGAGAGCTTTTGCCGGAAGTGTACCTTTTCGCGGGATCCCTGGCGCCTTACGGAGTGCGGCCGATTTTTTTTTCCGGCTGTCCGGTCGCCTGCGACCAGGCGCGAAACATCATTCCGGGTATTCACACATATTCGATCGACAAGTCGGTCGGCCGGCAAGAGTTTGAGACAGAGCCCTGGCGTCAGGGGCTGGCCCGGGCGGCAACTTCAGCGCTTCACGACGCGCAAACCATCCCGTTCGATCCCACGGGACCTTTTCACACCAGGGTCACTCTGAGGGAAGGGGAGCCCGCAGCACAAAAACTGGCTGCCTGTTGGGGGTTTCTCAGGCAGGGGGTCGACATCATTCTGCACAACGCTCGCTTGGATGAGCTCTACCGCGACCTGATCCGCCTCTGCTACCTGACCCCGATGGCCGAGCGATTGCTGCCGCTGGCCGTGGCGGCCTCCAATCTGAGAGGGCGCGTCGGCCTGGCATGGCTGCGCCGCCGGTTACATGAGCGATTTAAAATTAATAAATTCTGACAAAATCGTTTACGGTTTTGTCAGAATTTATTCGAACAGCAAGCCTTGGGTGGGACAGGTCCGAGGCCGCTCTGAAGATTTGCAATTTTCCGGCAGGGAAGGTGGCGGCCCCTGGCCATCCGCCAATTGTAAGATGTCGTAGTCAATGAGGAATGCGTCTTCCGCAGTTTGCGAAACGATCGTGGGTCGATGAAAGACCAGTTCGACCTCCTGCCGGGTCATCACCGGAAACCCGTAAGGTCGGTTGCGGTGCTTTATCGGGCGACCGGCGGCTGTTCTCTGCTCAACGAACTCCAGATGGTTTGCAAGGCGCTCGGAGAGACGCCGCTGGGCGAGCGACGTCACAGAAGACAAGCTTCCGGCGACGGTTTCTCGAAAGTCGGTTTCCAGTTCAAAGCCGATGCCGTTTCGTCCGGCCGCCATTGCAGCAAACAGTGTGGTGCCAATGCCCAGGAACGGATCGAGCACGAGGTCCCCTTTTACCGAAAACATGTTGATCAGGCGATAGGGGAGTTCGAAGGGAAAAGCCGCACTCCGCTTCCGGATGCCGTTGTCTGCCAGCCGCTGGGTCGCACCGATCAGACCCATCCAGACATCTGAAAACCAGGTGTTGCGCTCTTCCCAGAAAAAAGCGCTTTCGCGCCGCCGCTGTTTGTCTTCGGCCGCTGAAAAGTCTCTCTTGGCTCCTTTGCGCAGGACGAGGATGTGTTCGTGTTCGAGGGTTACATAGGCACCGGGCGGCAGCATACCCGAACCCATGAACTTGTTGGGGGCGTTGGTCGGTTTGCGCCACAGAATCAACGGTAGGGGCTGAAACCCGATGGCGAGCATGCGTGACAGAATCCGGGCGTGGTTGGGATAGAGCATGAAATCATCGCCGATTTTCCGCACGGCATCGCCGATGTTAATGCAGGCGATTCCGCCGGGTATTAACACCCGATGCACTTCCGCCCAGACCGGGTCCAGCGCTGCATGCATCCGTTCGAATGCCACCATGCCACGATGTTGCCTTAGGGTCTTGGCTACGGTCGGATCGAGACGGGTGAACAGGGCGTCCCACATCTGAATCATGGGGTAGGGCGGTGAGGTGACGATAAGGTCGACGCTGTTGTCGCCGACGGCCTTCATCTTCCTGGCATCGCCGAAATGAAGTTGATGGCGGGTCTGCATGGTTTTCTCCATTTTAAAAGAGGTCGGGCATCCATACTGGTTTCATGCCTGAACGTCAAACCCGGCCAGACAGACATTTTCTGTTCAACGGAAAACAATGGACAATAGGCGCGGTTTAAAAAAGTTTTGGACAACACAAACGAAATTAAGGTAACATATAAGATTGTATTCACCAATTGGCTAAACGGTCTAAACGGACTCAACCGGCCCAACGGGCTCAACCGACTCAACTGACGCAACTGAAACCCTATGACCACACATACTCTCATAGAACCTCACGGCGGTGAACTCGTCAACCTTCTGGTTGATGCGGAGCGAGCCAAACTCCTCAAAAACATTGCCCTCAATCTACAAGATATTACGCTCAACGAACGGCAGCTGTGCGACTTCGAACTGCTCACCTCGGGTGTTTTCTCGCCGCTCAAAGGGTTCATGAAAAAACCGGAATACGAGTCGGTCCTGGACCGTATGCGGCTTCAGGACAACACCCTGTGGCCCCTTCCCATCTGTCTTGATG
>JBATHN010000066.1:0-3055 GCA_049666885.1 Desulfobacterales bacterium | reverse complement strand
GTGGCGAATGCGCCGGGCACCGGAGAAAGTGGAACCACCGTGTCCGCGGACATCGCTGGCAAAGACATGAAAATCGGCCACCAGATATCTGAGAAAAGGCGTGTAGGTGCCGGCGCAGAAGCCGTTGGCGTGTAAAAAGTGGATCTGCGGCCCGCCGCCGCCCCAATCCAGATGATGGAGCCCTCCCTCCGGCGTCTCGACAAAGCCTTCCACCGGTTCTCGGTCTGTTGTGGGATTCATTACCTGTAACATGTTTCGGAGAGCGGTCGCACCGGTTAGCGTTTTAATTATATTTTATAAAATATTCCGACAGTTATGTCAAACACCGATAGAGCTTTACGGCAGGCACCCAGATCCGCGGCAACATTCTATCAGAGGAATCTCGACGGCGTGTTGAAAAACGGTAACCGTTCACAGGGCTGCAACGTCCGATGCGCTTCAAGCCACCTAATTGTAAGCGTTTACAGGGTGCCGCAAATGAAAGGCGTCGGGCGCGCAGACGCACTTTTGTACTTCAAGTGCCGGACAACAAAGCAGATGCGGTGCCCTGTGAACGCTTACGAAAAACGTTATGAGCGCTTGAAATCAAAGGCATAATCGATGAAAAAGCGCTGTTTATATTGAGATACGGCTTTCTTCGAATGGGCAGAACCTCTGGCCGCCGCCTCCAGTTTGATCGAAGAGGAAACATGTAAATTTCGGTGAAAAATGCCAAATCGCAAACTACAAATAACAAATAAATCACAATGACCAAAACTCAAAATGTCGAATCTGTTTGGGTCATTGGATATTAACATTTGGGATTTCATTGGAATTTGGTGCTTGGAATTTGATATTTCTGAATACCTCAATACCCGGGATAGTATCTCTAAAGATTACCTTTCTTTTGGGTATAGGACCGTTAAGTTACATACAAGAAGTTGATGGCTGAAACAGAAGTGTGACTTCCGATAACAGCCCTTTGCGTGCATTCCCCCAATAATTCTATGCCATTTCACCCAGACCCGAATATTTCCGGAACCTATAGATGCTTATATGATACCGTTTTATTTATATATTTATATGAGGGCGGCGTTCCTGGTACATTTATTGAAAACGGATGACGTAAACCATTATGAATGACATTTTTATGAAAAATCAAATTATGAATGATAGAAAGATCATCTGCGCAATCGTTTTGTTTTGGTTGTACAGCACCACATCCGCCGGCATATGTTTGGCAGCAGAAGAGGGTCATGCAGAAAAACACGCCACACCCGGCGCTGATACACTGGATGCGCTTAGGTACATACGCGAAGAGGTGAAACTCGCGCGGGATTTATATGGTGCACTTACGGAAATTTGGGGATTGGACGTTTTTGAGAATACGGCTAAAAGCAAACAATCGCTTATGAATGCCGTTTCACACCTTCTGAAACAATACGGAGTTGACGATCCGGCCGGCGATGCCGGTAAATTTGTCGATTCGGAACTGCAGGAATTGTATTCATATCTGATTGATCAGGGTAAAGTATCAAGGAACAATGCCATTGATGTCACTATCCTCATTGAACAGACAGTCATTGCCGATCTCAATGATATGTTTCTTAAGACAAATGAAAAAGATATTCGTAAAGTGGTGACCCTGCTTGTGAAAGGCTCAGAAAACCATCTTCATGAATTAAACCGATATCTCGTCATGTACTAAACGCTTATTGCCAGTTGGGCTCGCGGTTTTCCCGATACGCCCGTTTGCTCTCTTCGGCATCCGGGCTGTATTGAGTTTGCTCCTGAAGGCTGAAGTACATTGTCAAAAAGTCATCATAATCCTTGTCGAAAGCCTGGTTCGTCGCCAGTTTACTCATCCGCGATCCGGCCGAGCAAGCTTTCAAGTATCCATCGGCCACCTTATCAAGATGGGAAAAAAAGTTTTCGCCGGGCACAAGGTGGTCCACCAGTCCGATGACCGAAGCCTCTTCTCCGGTAATGTTCTCACCGCCGATAATGAGCTTTTTGGCGCGGCCCCAACCGACGTAACGTGGCAGGCGCCATGTGGACAAACCGGGGATGAGGGATTCTCGGATGGCCGGCAAGCCAATTTGGCATTCCGGTGTGCTGATCCGGATATCACACGCCAACGCAAGCTGCAAACCGCCGCCAAGACAGTATCCGTGCATTCCGACGATCACGATTTTTTCCATTTGCTCAAATGTGCGCAGGGCCTTTTCCCAGCGTTCGTGGTAGCCCATATCGATCTTATCGGCCGAAAGTTCTTTTAGGTCAATACCGGTGCAATACGCCCGCCCTCGTCCTCGAATAACCGCCACACGGATGTCCGGGTCTTCTTGAATGGCAAGGGCCATGCGTTGGAGCAGGACGGTACCCTCGTTGTTTACGGCATTCAGGTGTGATTCACGGGTAAATGTCACCCACGCCCGCTTGCCTTCTTTTTCAAGATGCATGGTGTCGGATTTCAATACTGTTTCCATATAGACCTCTCATTATTGAGGCTAATAACATAACGGCGTCTTTGTGCGCTTTCCAATGTAGAGAATGCCGGTGACCCAACCATTCTTGACATGCTACAATTCAGCATTTATAAACACAATATAAATCCTTCACTGAGAAGTCCACCGGTTCACTTAAGAGCTCTCGAAAGAATTAGTTGGTGAATTTGGGCGTTGAGGCGCCCGGCCGACGAGACACAAAATTGCAGGAATATCTGGATATTCAGAGATTTTGCACCGCAGCCGGACGGGATTCATCGGCGCCAAAATGGTAAGTTGTTCTTGAACGAGCCCTTAGACAGTGTCCATCCGCGGGTTTGTAAAGGGCACTGATAAGTTTCCGATCAAGAAATGTGCAATTTTTCGCAAGTTCAAGGAAATCAGCGGCATTGCACGGAGGCATACTGCTGTATGCCGCACAAGCGATTCCGCCGATTGACGCCGACCTGTCCCGAAGCAGGCGGGGAATTGCGGGAAAGGGCCATTTATGGACGGAAACTAAAGGAGGGAGGGGAAAATGGCTTATACATCGTTTGAGGAATTGGAAGTGTGGCAGAAGGCCTGTGTAC
>JBATHN010000065.1:0-3056 GCA_049666885.1 Desulfobacterales bacterium | reverse complement strand
CCTGCTGGATGCCATCTACTTTGCCCATGGAGAAATGCAGCCGATCATCGCCATGCAGGAAAAACTGAAGCATGACGCCGGTGTTCCAAAACGTCCATTCCTACCGTTGGAAAAGGATCCGGCGCTGGTCGCCCGCATCGAATCCGAACTGCGAGGACAAATTGAAGCGGCGGTTGTGATTCCCGAAAAAACCAAGCGCAGTAAAGCCTTGCGGGAAGTCAAAGACAATTACTTTGCATTGCTTGGCGAAGCATATGCGGATCGCCGCGGGGAGATTTACGAAATCATCGGTGACCTGAAGAAAAGCGTCTGCCGCGATCTGGTCTTGAAAGCCAACCGGCGGATCGACGGCAGACAGTTCGATGAAATCCGCCCGATTACCTGCGAGGTCGGCTTTTTACCGCTACCGCATGGCAGTGCCTTGTTCACGCGGGGCGAAACCCAGGTGCTCGGCGTGCTGACCCTCGGTTCGGGACAGGATGAACAGCGGGTGGAAACGCTGAGCGGCGAAGAATTCAGACCGTTCATGCTTCACTACAACTTCCCGCCGTTTTCGGTCGGAGAAGCCCGGCGCCTCGGCGGCCCTTCGCGACGTGACATCGGACATGGTGGACTCTCAACCCGGGCCCTCGAAAAAGTCCTGCCTGACAAGGAAGATTTCGACTACACGATCCGTATTGTATCCGAGGTGCTCGAATCAAACGGCTCGTCCTCCATGGGAACCGTCTGCGCCGGCACTCTGGCCATGATGGACGGCGGCGTCCCCATCAAAGCCCCGGTGGCGGGCATCGCCATGGGACTCGTGAAGGGTGAGGACAAGGTGGCGGTGCTCTCCGATATTCTCGGCGACGAAGATCACACCGGCGACATGGACTTCAAGGTGGCCGGAACGAAAGACGGCATCACCGCCGTGCAAATGGACATCAAGATCCGTGAACTGTCTCGGGACATCATGCAGAAAGCCCTCGAGCAGGCTCGGGTCGGTCGCCTGCACATCCTCGAAAAAATGCTGGAAACCATCCGGGAGTCGCGCAAGGAAATCTCTCCCTACGCACCGAAGGTGCTGACGATCAAAATTAACCCGGATAAAATTCGCGAAATCATCGGCCCGGGCGGCAAAACCGTGCGGGCTATTCAGAGTGAAACCAATACACGGGTTGAGATCGACGACTCTGGTATCGTCAAAATCGCGGCCTTTTCATCGGAAGAAGGTGAAAAAGCCAAAAAAATGGTCGAGGCCATCACCATGGATCCCGAAATCGGAGCAATTTATGAGGGTACGGTGGTTAAGATTACCGATTTCGGTGCCTTCGTTCAGATATCACCCGGTACGGACGGGCTGGTCCATATTTCGCAGTTGGCCAACCATCGGGTCACAAACGTCTCCGATGTCGTCAAGGAAGGCCAGAAGCTGAAAGTCAAGGTCCTTGAAATCAGTCGGGACGGCAAAATCCGCCTGAGTCACAAGGCGGTGCTGGAATAGCGAATGAAACCGTCTTCTGTGATAAAAACCACCCTTCCAAACGGGGTGCGGATCCTGACCAAAACCATGCCTTTTGTGCGCAGTGTCTCCATGGGCGTCTGGGTTAATGTGGGTGCCCGGGATGAGTCCGCTTCCGAAAACGGTCTCTCCCACCTGATCGAGCACATGATCTTCAAGGGCACCCGCAAACGCACGGCATTTCAGATCGCCAAGGAGTTCGATGCCATCGGTGGGCACACCAATGCCTTCACCAGTTTCGAGAACACCTGCTACCATGCTCGCGTCATGGACACGCATTTTGACACGATGGTAGACATTCTGACCGATATCTTTCTAAACTCAGAATTCGCCGAAGAAGACGTCGTCAAAGAGAGGCCGGTCATCTTTCAGGAGCTCGGCATGGTCGAAGACAACCCGGAAGAGTATGTCCACGTT
Organism: Desulfobacterales bacterium; assembly: GCA_049666885.1. Classification (GTDB taxonomy): domain Bacteria; phylum Desulfobacterota; class Desulfobacteria; order Desulfobacterales; family SG8-13; genus JARFQH01. The sequence goes on along the minus strand of JBATHN010000065.1, from coordinate 1,138 downwards.
CTTTCGGGTCGCGCTTTTTGGGGCGACAATCCGCTGGGGCGTTCCATTCTCGGAACACGAGAAAACATTCTCACCTTCACATCGGAGAGAATAAAGGCCTTCTTCAACCGTTTCTACCAACCCAGCCACATTGTCGTCGCGGTGGCCGGCAATGTCAGCCATGAGAGAATCGTCGCGCTGGTCGGCCCGGTCTTTTCCGCCGTTAAAACGGGACCCGGTTTTCCGGGACGGAAGACACCGGATGTCTATCCGCAGGTAAAACTGCATCGGCGGGACCTCGAACAAGTCCATATCTGTTTGGGAACACGAGGGGTTTCGATCACCGACCCGAAACGGTATGCTTTTTCACTCCTGAACACAATTTTCGGCGGCAACATGAGCTCCCGGCTCTTCCAGAAAATCAGGGAACACCGCGGTCTCGCCTATGCGGTTTACTCCTTTATTTCATCGTACGAAGACACCGGCATGTTCGGAGCCTATGTCGGGGTTCAGCCGGACAAGGCGCGGGAAACCGTCGGCCTGATCATGGAGGAAATGCGCACGCTCAAGAAACACCCGGTTGATGACGCCGAACTGAACGACGCCAAGAACTACACCAAAGGCAACCTCCTGTTGGCTTCGGAAAGTGTCGACAATCAAATGGTCCGCTTGGCGCAAAATGAGATCAACTTCGGCCGCACCGTGCCGCTTCAGGAAATTATCGATCAGGTCGAAGCCATCACGGCCAAAGACATCGGTGATCTTGCCGTGGAGCTGTTTCGGGAAGACCGTCTGGCCTTGACCGCACTCGGTCCGCTAAACGGAAACGAGTCCTTCGAGGATTTGCTGCTGACCTGAAAAGATTCTCTCTGGCATTCAAAGCCACATTGACCTAAACTTCCATAACCGCTTGGGGACGCCTCCACAGTGCATGAAAATGACGCGCCGGAGTCCGGATGAGCGGTTGTGCCCGTTGAGCCGGTTTAGCCAGTTGAGCAAGAGCGGTTTAGAATTGCGGATGACTGTCTGAGTCGCCTTGTATGGTGAAAACACATCAATTGTTCTTTGAAAAATAAAGCTTCCATTTATCGGTAAAACCATCAAAATCACGGAAGAGAAGGAGAGTCGCTTGGGCCGAGAGCCCGTCCCGTAGTTTCTT
>JBATHN010000064.1:0-2307 GCA_049666885.1 Desulfobacterales bacterium | reverse complement strand
GATTGGGAACGCGTTTTTGCTTTTTCAAAATCTGAATAACAAAAGGGGGATGATAGCAGGAGATCCGCTTGGAAGCTGCCGCTCACACTCAATCCGTCCCAGCGCCGCACCGTCCCGCTGGGCGGCGGCATGGACAAGCGGTATCCGCTATCACGACTGGAAACTGGTCTACATGAACAGCGTAACATACGCATGGACATCGCGCGGGATCCGTTGGTGACGCTGCGGGCGCCCAAGATATTCAACCTGCGGCGGGATCCCTTTGAACAGGCCGATACAGACGCGAACATCTATGACCGCTGGTGTATCGAACATGTCGGCAATGTGTGGCCGGGCGCCGCGGAATTTTTCAAGACCTTCGAAAAGTTCCCGCCGCACCAGAAACCGGCTAAGTTCAATATGGACGAGGAATGAGCGGATCAAGCGGCATCGAGGGGGTGAATTTGTTCGAGTTCCTTTTCATACAACCGCTCCGATTCCCAGATGTCTCTTGAGTGTTGAACATTCAACCAGAATTCCGGAGAATTGCCGAACAGTCGGGATAACCGTAATGCCATGACCGGCGAGACGGAGCGGCGTTCTCGCAGCAGTTCATTGATGGTCTGGCGTGAGACACCCAGGGCGGAAGCCAATGAGGCCGCATTTAAACCATAGTCAGACATAAAATCTTCTCTGAGCATTTCGCCGGGATGGGTTGGGGCAATTTCTCTTTTTGTGGTGTTCGCTATGGCCATTTTCAGACTCCCTAATCAGGATGGCTCCGTAGATATCTACATGGGACCGGATGCACCCATAGGCAAGGAGAAAAACTGGATCCCCACCATACCCGGAAAAGCGTGGTTTCCCTATTTCAGACTCTACTCCCCGAAGAAGGCATTTCTCGATCGGACCTGGGTACTGCCGGATATCGAGAAGGTGAAGTGATCCGAAAGGAAAAACGTGGCGTCGCATGGGAAAAAAATAGACGACCAGCAGAAAATTCTCACCGCGCTGGCAGGCCGCTGGCAAAGGCCCGATGGTGGGTATTTGCTGGAGCTGTTTGTCATCGGGCCTAACGGCAATCGAACGGCGTCCTATTTAAACCCAATAACGTGTACCCGACAATTGCACTGAACGTCACCCACAAACTAAAGGAGAATAAAATGAAATTTGCATCATCTTTAAAACAAAGATCTGTTGTCAGGATTATGGTTGCAACTGCTGTATCGGCAATCCTCTTGACCGGCCTTGCGAGCATCATCTATGCAGCGACGGCCAAGGAGATCGATGCCAGCGTGGCTGTCGCGGTGGACCGTTTTTACTCGCAGGTACAGGGCGGCAAGGAATTTGCCAAGAGTGCCAAGGGCCTGCTCGTCATGCCGAATGTAACCAAAGCGGCAATTGTCGTCGGCGGCGAATACGGCGAAGGCGCCCTGAGGGTCGGCGGTAAAAACGTCGCGTACTACAATCTGGTTTCCGGTTCTTACGGCTTTCAGATCGGCGCCCAGTCCAGGGACATGATTATCGCCTTCATGACTGACGAGGCTCTGAAGAAATTCCGCAGCAGCGCCGGCTGGGAGGCCGGTGTCGACGGCAACATCGCCGTGCTGGACCTTGGGGCGGGAGGGAAAATCGATACGACCACCATCAAAGATCCGATTGTCGCCTTTGTGTTTGACGTCAAGGGATTGATGGCGGACATCTCCCTGAAAGGCGCCAAATTCACCAAACTGGATATGAGTCAATAATCGGGGAGCCTTCGGCGCTTCGGCGAACTTGAATTCCACGCCGAAGCGTCGGCCCTGGTGGAAAAATAGATCGCGTTTCGCACCGCTTTGGGTTGACCAGAACGATGAGTGTGAAGGTTTGACGGTTTCGTAAAAAGTTCGATACCGGAACGTCAGCACAAATGATCAAGGGATGATGGCTATCCGATGAGAAGCTCAAGGGCCTGGCGGCCGCTGTGAACGGCATTGGCCGGGATGCGCTGATCCAGCGTGGCAAGTTTTCCCTTATTGTGGATTGCCAGGCCCAGTAAATAGACGTCCGTGATTTGGGCATGGGTGATGATGGCATTCGGCAGAAGGATTTCTAAAATACTCAGATCTTCAGCCCAAAAATGGTGCCCTGGAGATTTACGAACCTGCCGCAGGATCGAAAAAACGGTTGGGACGTCTCCAGGGCGGTTGGGATAATTTGGATGGCTGGCGATGCGGACAAAGCCGTTTTCAGTCAGAGGGCACGTCGCCCAGCCTTTCCGGCCCTTTTTAGCAAACCACTGATGCGACAGTTCATGATGGACATGCATCGGATCCGTCAGGGCAAGCA
>JBATHN010000063.1:0-12937 GCA_049666885.1 Desulfobacterales bacterium | reverse complement strand
GAAGTCACGAACAGAGAATTCAGAGAATTCCTGACCCGGCACGATTCGGGCGATATAAACGCCGTCAGTTTGAATGGTGATGACCTGCCGGCTGTGCAGATCTCATGGGAACAAGCGGCTCTGTACTGCAACTGGCTGAGTGCCAGAGAATCTCTGCCGCCGGCTTATGTCTTGAAAAACGGCAAGCTGGAGGCTGCTGAGCCCATGACCACCGGATATCGCCTGCCCACCGAAGCGGAGTGGGAATACTGTGCCCGCTTGACCCCTAGCGGCGTCAAACTGAAATATCCCTGGGGCGCCAAATTTCCGCCGAGTCCGAAGTCCGGTAATTTTGCCGACACCTCCGCCAAAAGCCTGCTGACAAACATCATTGAAGGCTACACCGATGGATACCCGGCCGCTGCCTCCCCCGGAAAATTTCCGGCCAACCCTCTCGAATTCTTCGACATGGGCGGCAACGTGTCCGAATGGTGCAACGACTATTACGAAATTTATAGTTACGACGCCGAAAAGGTGGTCGCCGATCCCACCGGCCCCAAAGACGGATCGCTGCGGGTGGTCAGGGGTTCCAGCTGGCAGCACGCCAGCATCAGCACATTGCGGCTGACCTACCGCGACTACAGCAATACCACACGGCCGGATTTGGGCTTTCGGATCTGCCGTTACGCCCAATAGAGGATAGGTGCGATGACGCGTTGGCCCCCCATAGTTTTGACCGTCTTCGGTCTGCTTTTGAGTCAAGGCCTCGGAGACGCCGATGAAAACCGTAATAGCTTCCATCCCCTGCCGGGCCGAATCGATCGGCTGACGACATCGAGCAGTCGGCCGTCATCTTATGTACTGACGCAAAGCGATAACGACGGTCCGACCGAAAATAAGGGGTCTGAAACAGGCCCCGCTGGAGACAAGCCGTTACAGCCTTCGGAGAAGAAACCCAAATCGGATAAAGCGCGGCCCAGCCGATCGGCACCCTTGAAACCGATGTCCCCATCTGAGGAAATCAAGGCGGATCAAGCGGTTGATTTTCCTTATGATATATAGCCCTGGTTTTTTTATGGTCCGAGGAGGTCATTTGGGACCCAACCCGCGATCACACCGCGCGATGGATGGCAACCATGAGAAAAAGCTTTCCTATTTCGTTTGAATTCGCCTACCAGCTGCTATCGTTGATACTGATCGTCATCGTTGTGCATGCGGTCTACCTGGGGATCATCCGTCCGAAAGCCGATGCCATTCTGGCCCAACAGGCCGCCATGGCAAAGACGGATGACGCCCAGCAAACCACTGAGCGGTCGGTCTATGTGCTGGTCCGCGATTATGAGCAGGAGGCCTGCTTCATATTACTGTTCTGGGCGCTGGCGATCATGATCTACAAAGCTGTCACGACTACCCGCAATCGGGCGTTGCTGCAACAAGACCTGCTCCCGCTGGCCGAAGGCGATCGCATTCTTCCGGAAGACACCCGCGAGTTTGCCCGCAAAATCCAGGCCCTGCCGAATTATCAGCGCGACGCGCTGCTCCCGAGGGCTTTGCTGGCGGGTTTGCAACGCTTTCGCACCACCCGCAACATCCAGGATGTTGCCGGCGCGACACATGCCTACTGCGTTGCCGAGAGTGAGCGACTGGAGTCCGAGCTTTCCATGATCCGCTACATCGCCTGGGCCATCCCATCGATCGGTTTTATCGGAACGGTGAGGGGTATCGGCGATGCCCTGGGCCAGGCCCACAAAGCCCTCGAGGGCGATATCTTCGGCGTGGTTCGGAGCCTGGGCGTCGCCTTCAACTCCACCTTGATTGCGCTGTTGCTAAGCATTGTCCTCATGTTCATGCTTCATCAATTAGAACTGTTGCAGGAGCGCTATGTTTCGGAAACAGACGCGTACTGCGAGGAAAAGCTGACGAGCCACCTGCATGCGGCCTGACGGCCAGCGCATCGCCTTACCAGAGATGTGTTTGACAGGATCGCGGCGTATTCCGACCATTGATCGCACGAATGCCAATCGGAAAGCCCGCATTTTTATACATGGATTTTGCACGAGTCGGAGGGTTTCATCTGCAAGGCATTTAAGGGCGCAGCCATAGTGAACTATTGCAAGCCCTTAATAACGCGGCAGATGGAAGCCTCCGGCTCGCCCGAAGGGTGAAAATTGAAAAGATAAAATGGCTTTCATCATTATTACCTATTTCGTATTTTATACTGCTTCTCAAAATCGCATGAAATACAGTTATTATTGACAAACATACCTTTTTAATTTTCATGCAAAATCAGGTCATAGATCATTTCAAAGGTTGATACCATGTCGTTGATATCCCTTGAACTCAGTGATGCCGGCGTCTTGGCGGCGGGTTATCTGCCGCCGAGGTTGCTGGCCGTCGATGGACCGGACAGCGAAAGTCCCGGATTTGCACTGCCGCAAAAAAAAGGACTCATGGTGGGCCAATCCGCAGAACGGCAGGCCCGACTTCACCCCCAGAAGGTCCAACACCGCTTCTGGGACCAGTTGAGCACTGACCCGCTCAAAACCCCCCGACGCTGCGCGGAAACCAATGCGGAGATTGCCTTTGCCCATCTGGCCCAGATTTGGGAAAAGTTAAAACCGCATGGAAACGAGGTCATGATTGCCGTTCCAGCCTTTTACAGCCGGCATCAACTCGGGCTCCTTCTCGGCATGGCTCAGGAATTGTCCATCCCGATAAAAGGTCTCGTCATCCAGGCGGTGGCAGCCGTGCCGCAACCTTATCCGGAGAGCCAACTGCTTTTTTTAGACATACATTTGCACCGCACGGAAGTGACGCTGCTCGAACAAGGCGAGCAGCTGCGCCTCCAAGAAACGGAAACCTTGGCTGAAATGGGTCTGGTCCACCTTTACCGGATCTGGGCCGAAACCATGGCCGAAGAGTTTGTGCGAACCACGCGATTCGACCCGCTGCACGAAGCCGACAGCGAACAGGCGCTCTACGATCGCATACCGGAAATACTGAACCGCCTGTGCAAAGACCCAACGGTAACCATTGACCTGCGCGCCGGCGCCACCGTCCACCGGGTTGCCCTGAACCGGGATCTGCTGATTCGAAAGTCCGTCTCTTTTCTCGAACAGGCGCGCGTTCTCGTCCGTTCGCTTATGGAAAAAACAGGCCGCCCGCAGAACAACGTGACGGTGCTGATGAGTCATCGCTTCGCCCGGTTGCCCGGGGCGTCGACCCTTATGTCCGGTTTCGACCAGCCGCGCCTGGTTGAACTCGAGATCGGGGCAAGTGCCCTAAACACGCTTCGGATTTGGGACCAGCTTGATCATCCATCCACCGGCAACGGCGCCGCCTTTTTCACCAGCCGGCCCTGGCAGCCGTCCAACACGGCCGGATCGCCGCAAAGCGAGCCGGAGACGTCAACCGGGAGGCAACCCACCCACCTGCTCTATCGCGATCTGGCCTATCCCATCACCGAAGCACCGCTTACCATCGGGCAGAACGACAGCGCCGCGGACGGAGGGCTGCTGATTGGCGGTCGGTCGCCGGAGGCTTATCGCCATCACTGCTCGGTCCTACGAATGGGTGAACAGGTAGTCTTGACGGCTTTCGGAGACAAGGAAATTCTTATCGACGACCAACCGCTGAAGGGCGACCGCACGTCTTTGCACCTCGGCCAATCCGTTCTCTTGGGGACCCCCGGCGAAATCATCCGATTGATCGCCTGTCTGAAGACCGATGAAACGTAAAAAAAGAATAAATGTTTTCAGTCTGGCGTTCCTCGACTGCATCACCTGCGGCTTGGGAGCGGTTATCCTCTTGTTCGTGATCATCAACGCCAAGAGTGCCGCCCGGCAAGAGACGGTCACATCGGATTTGATGGCCGAAACCACCCGGCTGGAAGAAGTGGTGCAGGAGGGCCGCAAACACCTGGTGACGCTGAGAAATACCCTCGAAGAGACAACCGTACAGGTCACCGCCACCCAGGGGCTGTCCCGGCGGGTAATCGAAAACATCAGCCCCCAAAAGATTGAGCAGGCCAACAGAGACAAAGACACCCTCGCCCGTGAAGCGCACATCAACAAACTGAAAACCGATGTACTCTCCCTGGATGAGGAACTGAGGCGGCTCAGGGCCGGCGCCAAAACGGAGGATGACCAGGGATCCAGTCTGCGACCCTTCCCGGGGCAGGGAGACCGACAGTACCTCACGGACCTCAAGATGGGCGGAAAACAGATCCTGATCCTCGTGGACGCTTCGGCCAGCATGTTGGATGAAACCATCCTCGGTATCATCCGCCGGCGGAATCTGGACGATCAGGTGAAGATCGACTCCCCCAAATGGCGACGGGTCGTCGCCACGATCGAGTGGTTGACCACCCGGCTGCCCCAGACGGGAAATTTCCAGTTGTATGTCTTTAATGAAACCGCACGGCCGCTCCTCGCGGGTACCGGCGGAACATGGCTCGCTGCCGGTGATGTCGACCGTCTGAACCTGACCGTTGAGCGCCTGCGCCGCGTGGTGCCTGAAAAGGGCACGAGCCTGCTGAAGGCTTTCGAGGTGATCAAAGCAATGACCCCGCCGCCGGACAACATCTTTTTACTGACCGACAGTCTCCCGACCATGGGTGCCGCCAAGCCCTGGAGCAACCGGGTCTCCGGCGACAAGCGCTTGAAGTTGTTCCGGGAAGCCGCCCGCCGGGTGCCCCCGCGGATACCGATCAACATCATTCTCTATCCGATGGAGGGCGACCCGATGGCCGCCGACGCCTACTGGCGACTGGCGAAAAATACCCGGGGATCGTTCTTCTGCCCCGCAAAGGACTGGCCGTAACCACAAAAAAGACAGTGTGGGTCGGCGGCAACGGTCTCCACTCAAGCAAGCCGCCGCCGCCCTTGGGACTGTTGCAAAAGGCTGCGAAACACCTATGAGGACATCCCGTCGCCAACGCACGGAACTTTTCAGCTTGTCGTTTCTGGACTGCATTTGCTGCGCCTTCGGCGCCATCATCCTGCTGTTCGTCCTGTCCAAATTCGCCGAACCGGTCGTGATTGAAAAATTGCGCGAAGACCTGGACGCGGAAATCATCCGGCTGGAGCTGGAATTGGTCGAAATTCAAGGGCAGACGGCCGTCCTGAACCGCGAGTTGACGGCCCAAAAGGAGCAGCTCTCCGAGGAAAAAATAAAGCTTGCCCGCCTTCAGAGCGATTTGTCGGAAATCGAGGGCCAGTTCGCCACTTCCAAAGATGACGCAGCCGTCCAAAACATCATCGCCGGCAAATTGGCGCAGGCCAGGCAGGAGCTGACCGAAGAGATGAAGCGGCTCATGCGAGGCCGGCCCCCTAAAGCGGAGAGCAGCGTTGGTGGTATACCGGTCGACAGCGAGTACATCATTTTCATCATCGACACCTCCGGCAGCATGCAGGGCAACGCCTGGGCGCTGGTTCAGAGAAAAATGCGTGAGACCTTAAAAATTTATCCCAAGGTAAAGGGAATTCAGGTGATGAACGACATGGGAGAGTACATGTTCTCGCAGTACCGGGGAAAATGGATTCCTGACAGTCCCGCCCGGCGCCGGGCCATCCTATCGCGGCTGGCCGGATGGCGGGCGTTTAGCAACAGCAGCCCTGTGGAAGGCATTACAGCGGCAATCCGCACGTTTTATTCCCCGGACAAGAGGATCAGTCTGTATATTTTCGGAGACGAGTTCAGCGGAAATGCCATCCAACCGGTGGTCGATGAGGTCGAGCGTTTGAACCGGGCCGGCGCAGGCGGCGCCCGCCGGGTCCGCATCCATGCCGTCGGTTTTCCGGTTGTGATGGAATTCTCCGACCAACGCGGAAACACGGGGGAGCGCTTTGCTGCGCTCATGCGGGTATTGTGCCAACGCAACGGTGGGACTTTTGTGGGATTGAACACTATCCGTCCATAAATAAATAAGTTGTCACTCTCGTGGTTGGATAGTATTGGTGAATTATGCCTCGGTTAGCTCGATTAAACGCACCCAATTGAAGGGCCGCGGCAAAAAATAGTTACACATCTTGCTTGTTTTTAGGCCCGTCTACCGCGTTACATCCGCCAACACATATCCCGATATGCGCCGGCGGATGTGCCTTGTAGACGAACCAAAATCCTGCGCAATCTTGTGTAATTATTTCTCGCCGAGACCCTAACCTCATAGGATATTTATGTATTTATGTCCCAATTTTCTCCCCCTTGTGGCATATTTAACCCAAGTCGGCAAATGAGCCGGTTCGACACGAAGTATTTTTTATAACCCTGACATCTGAGGAGGTATAAAATGGCAGACAAATCATTTAAGGCCTTGGTAGTAACGGAAACCGACGACAAACAATACTCGCGGCAAATCCTCGACAAAACCTTAGATGACCTACCCCCGGGAGACGTGGTGGTCGAGGTTCACTATTCATCGCTGAATTACAAAGATGCGTTATCCGCCAGCGGCAATAAAGGCGTGACGCGCAGCTATCCCCATACGCCCGGAGTCGACGCCGCCGGTGTGGTGGCGGAAAGCACCGATAGCGCTTTCAAACCCGGAGACGAGGTTATCGTCACCAGTTATGATTTAGGCATGAACACGGCGGGGGGATTTGGCCAATATATTCGGGTACCCGGCCAATGGGTGGTTCCCCTACCCAAAGGGCTGACGTCAAAAGAGGCCATGTGTTATGGGACGGCGGGGTTTACTGCTGCCCTTTCAGTCTTTAAACTTACCGTCCATGGGGGCATATTGCCGGAGCATGGTGAAGTGCTGGTATCGGGAGCCACTGGCGGCGTCGGCAGTATTGCCGTGGCGATTTTGTCAAAATTGGGCTACCCGGTGGCTGCCGTCAATGGTTTGGTGGATGAATCTGATTATCTGAAAAAAATCGGCGCTCAGCGCATCATCAGTATCGAAGAAGCCACAGATCAAAGCGGTCGTCCCCTTCTCAAGTCTCGCTGGTCAGGCAGTATCGACACGGTAGGCGGCGACATCCTAGCCACCTCCATCAAATCCGTGAATGCCAATGGCGTGGTAACCAGTTGCGGCAATGTGGCGTCACCTGAGCTGCCTATCAACGTATATCCCTTCATCCTGCGCGGGGTAACCCTGGTCGGTATCGATTCCCAGAATTGCCCGATGCCGATTCGGCTCAAGACGTGGGAAAAACTCGCCGATGAGTGGAAAATCGCAATGATGGAAGCCGTCGTGGAGGAAATTACGTTGGTTGATTTAGATCAAGCCATCGATTGTATGTTAAAGGGCCAGCACAAAGGCCGAGCGGTTGTAAACATGAAAGCTTAGGGGTAATTTGGGTACATAAATAAAGAATATTCAAAACAAATTGCTAAGGCACCAAGATGAATTAAAAAAAGAGTGTGAAAATTCATTAAAATATGCGGATCAACTAATTGAAAAAGTACGCACACTTTCTCACGGCTTGACCCCCATTAGCCTTACCCATTTGGGCTTAACCGCTTCACTGCAATCGCTGATAGAAGATTTTTCAAAATACTCATATATGAACATACAAAAAGATATTGCAGACATCGACAGGATGTTTCCCCCAATAGCCGAGATTACAATCTACAGGATTTTTCAGGAAATATTTACTAATATTGAAAAACATGCCAATGCCGATTATATAAAAATTGAGGTTATAAAAAAGGATAGCAGTGTTTTTTTTAAGATTGAAGATAATGGGAAAGGCTTCGATCCTGAAAGGATAGAATTGAATTATTTAAATGAAAGGAGATTAGGCTTGGCATCCATGAAGGAACGGGTACGGATGCTTGGTGGCCGTTTCAAGATACAAAGCCAGTTGAACGAAGGAACCAAAATAAATTTTACAATTCCTTTCGAAAAAGCGGTTATCATGTCCTGAGGGTTTTTTATTTTAATTATAATCTTCAGAATGTGATCAGGCATTACCACATGGTTTTTTCATTTATAAGAAAAAACTTTTACTCGTTATGGTTCCATAATTTATCATCAGACGGAATTTTTTGAAATAGACAATCCCAGCATATTGTATCGAGAAAAAAGGATAAACAATCTACATGGAAGATTCGGGGAAAATGTCGGAAACTACAATCAACAGTATAGGAATGGAATTTGTTTTGATTCCATCGGGTTCGTTCAGAATGGGAGGGGACAAAAATCTTGAACAGGCAGAGGATCATGAAACCCCACAGCACTTTGTTAAATTCAGCAAAGCATTTTTTATAGGCAAATATGAGGTAACTCAAGCTCAGTGGTCTGCGATAATGGACAATAACCCAAGTGATTTTAAGGACGACACGAGACCAGTGGAAAGGGTTTCATGGAATGATGTGCAAGCATTTATCCTTAAGCTTAACACTATAGAAGAAACCAATACATATCGTCTTCCGACTGAAGCTGAATGGGAATATGCGGCAAGGGCAGGCTCAGAGAGTTCCTATACTTTTGGAAGTGATACTAGCATATTGAGCCAATACGCCTGGTACAGAAATAATTCAGGAGGTGAAACCCATCCAGTCGGTCAATTAAATCCGAATGCCTGGGGACTTTATGACATGCATGGAAACGTACATGAATGGTGTCAGGACTGGTTTGATCGGAAATATTATTCTCAAAGCCCCTCAAATACTCCTTCAGGCCCTTCAACAGGATTGGCCAAGGTGCTGCGGGGGGGCGACTGGGGGAGTGAGGACTGGTATTGCAGGTGTGCATCCCGCAGCCTCAGCTTACCGGACCGTTGCAGCAATCGACTGGGGTTTCGTTTGATCAGAATGGTTTAAATGTAAGGGTTCACAGGGCACCGCATCTGCTTTGTTGTCGGGCACTTGAAGTACATAAATAAGTACGTCTGCGCGCCCGACGCCTTGCATCTGCGGCACCCTGTAAACCCTCAAAATTAGGTGGTTTGAAGCGCATCGGACTTTGCAACCCTGTGAACGGTTACGTTTTAATGACGAACAACACCTTATTCCGAAATAATGTGGGTTTCGCTTTCAACTCTCCTTTAAGGCTCTTATGAACTCCTCCGGTGGCACCTGCAGTCCAGTCCACAACGCGAAGGTTCGGCGGGCCTGGAAAGCGAGTGCCGACAGGCCGTCCATAAAATGGATTCCCTTTCGCTCCGCCATTTCCTGCCAGAAATTGGTCCGGCGGCCGTAATTAAGATCGAATACCAACCGGCAATCGGTCACCTCGAGATGCCGCACCACTTCGGCCATTTCCGGCGATTCTTCGCTGCTGGATACGGACGTGGCATTGACCACGATGTCAACCGGCAGCAATCGACCGGGTAAGGAAGACATCTCCAGCACCTCCCCACTAAAGGTGGCGCTTATGGACTGCGCCTGGTCCGGGTTTCGACCGGAGACATAGATTCTGGAGGCCCGCAACCAGTTTAAAATAAAAACTACCGCCCTGGCCGCCCCCCCGGTTCCGAACACAAGCGCTCTCTTCCCTTCTACTTCAAAGGCGGCCTCGCTCAGGGCATCCATGATCCCAATGGCATTGGTGTTGTAACCCTTCAAGCGGTCACCATCGCGCACGATGGTATTGACCGCGCCGATGATGTTCGCCCCTTCGGATAAAATATCCAGATAAGGGATAGTGGCTTCTTTGTACGGAACGGTGATGTTGGCGCCGGCAACGTGCAGAATTCTGAGACTTTGGATGGCCTGTCCGAGATCCTTTGGCTTCACCATGAACGGCACGTAGGTCCCCTTGATCCCTTGGCGTTTCAGCACGCGGGAAAAAATGGCCGGGGACTTCAATTGAGCCACCCGTTCGTCACTGAGGATGCAGAAAACTTTCATGGTGAAAGACCGTTGGGCCGGTTGAGCCCGTTTAGCCCGTTGAGTCCGTTAGGTTGCCGAAATCAGTCCGGAGAACGACGAGGCATGAATACCGCCTCAACTGGCCTAACGGGTATAACGGGCTAAACCGGCCTAACCTAGTTACGGATACATATTGACTTCCGCCAAATCCGGCCCCAGGTATGACCGTTCGTTTTCTCCCAGGATGCCGAGGGACAGGCAGATGATGGTCCACAGGTGGACGGTGTGATATTTGCCACCGAAATGCTCTTTCAGGTCGTGAATCTGGGAGTGGCAGTTGTGACAGGGGGTAATGCAGTAGTCGGCGCCGGTGTTGTCGACCTGCTCGAACTTCAACCTGCCGTAATGTCGGCGGGCTTCGGGAAATCCGGACTGCAGAAACCCGCCGCCGCCGCCGCAGCAGAAGTTATTGGAGCGGTTCGGTGTCATATCGATGAAATTCTCTTCACCGACACAGGCTTTCACCACAAACCGCAGATCTTCGGCAATCGGGTCGCCCAGGGATTTGCGCACCAATTGGCAGGGATCCTGCACGGTGAACTTGACCTTTAAATCCCTGTTCCAGTCAGAAGTGAGTTTGAGCCTTCCTTCGCGCACCCACTGGGCATAATACTCGATGATGCTCTTGACTTCAAACTTGTGCTCGATGTTGAATTTTTTCAGTCCGACCCGGACCGAGAAGAATTCGTGCCCTCACTCGGTGTTGAGCCAAACCCTGCTCTTGAGTTGGTCGACCACCTTGGCCTTGATCCGAACATTCTTCTCCCAGTTTTCCAGATCGGCACAAAACAGGCAGTAGTTTTCGGCCGCCCAGCCCTTGGTGCCGTATGTCCAGTCCGCACCCACCAGGTGCAGGATCTTCCACAGCGGCACCATTTCATCCGGCTCGGTGACCGGTTCGCGGGAGTTTTGGTTTAAAAAGAATTCGGCCCCCTCCTTGTCAAGTGGCGCCTGCATTTGAGCGAACGCCGGCTGGGCTTCGCGATATTCTTCCAGCACGTCCTCCACCACGAACTGAAAGTCTTCTTCGGACGCCCCCATGGCACTGCAGGTTTCATGCTTGAACGCCATTTCGCAGGAGCCCCGAATCCCCTTGGGCTGCTGATCCTTGGGCCAGCGGTTGCGCACGTTGAACACCAGCTGGGGGATATCGATTTTCATCGGGCAGGCGTAGACGCAGCGCTGGCACATGGTGCACATCCAGGCCCAGTTTGAATTCAACACCTCTTCGTCGAGACCGAGAGCCGCCAGGCGTAAAAATTTCCGGGGATCCATATCCTCCAGTCCGGTGGCCGGACAGCCGGATGCACACAGGCCGCAGGTCAGGCACGCATTGAGGTTGCCGCCGTCCGGCAGCAGGGCCATGAGCTCATCCTTGAATGTGGAACCTTCTTTTTTCTTGAGCACGATTACCGGTGATGGCATCGGTTCCTCCGCAGGAGTAAAGTTAGGGCAGTTGAGCCGGTTTAGTCTGTTAGGCCCGTTGAGACCGTTAGGTCGCAGATATCGGACCGGAGCGAAATCGAGCCCGGATTTCTCATAACCGCCAACTTTGCGGGCTCAATCCCGCCGGGGCGGGATTCAACAAGCCTAGCTGACGTTCAACAATCGCTTCAGGCTTTTGGTGATCTCTTCGGCTGAAGCTGGTTTGGCGATGTAGTCGTCCGCCTCGGTCGACATTCCTTCACGGTGAGTGTAGCGAGTGGAGGTGACGTGTGAAGCGACCGCCGTCAGCAGGATAATGGGAATATCGCAGTACTTGTCGTCCCCTTTTAGTTCCTTGCACACCACGTAACCGTCCTTTTCGGGCATCATCACGTCCAGGACGATAGCGTCCGGTGGATTTGACTGGACTTTTTCCAACCCCTCGACACCGTTGTACGCCACATCGACTTGGAAGCCTTCTTTTTCCAGGTTCCCTTGCACGATGGCAGCGAAATCGGGTTCATCGTCCACGATCAGGATTCTCTTTTGTAGTGTCATGGTCTACCTCCTTATGGTCTTTATTGGTAAAGGTTTGTTGGCATGTAATTGGTCACCGCCGATGCAGGGAACGCCGAATTGGTTTTTTGTAAGCGTTCACAGGGAACCTCATCTGCTTTGTTGTCGGCCACTTGAAGTACGAAATTACGTCTGCGCGCCCGACGCCTTGCATCTGCGGCACCCTGTAAACGCTTACAATTAGGTGGTTTGAAGCGCATCGGACGTTGCCACCCTGTGAATGGTTACGTTTTTTTTCCTCTGCGACCCCTGCGGCTCTGCAGTGAATATTTCCTTTCTCAATTCACGCTGGGCCGCGGGAAAAGGCCGGCGCGCTCCACGATCTCCGGAACCTTTTCCTCCCACTCGATGGCCATAATATGAAATCCGGCAACCCCTTTGACGTCCTTCAATCGCTCGATGGCTTCGACACAGATGTTTATTCCCTCCTCGGCCTGTTTTTCTTTGGGCGTATCGGCCAGGCGCTTGACGATTTCATCCGGCACATCCATGCCCGGCACCCGATTCTTCATATACCGCGCCATCCCGACCGATTTCATTGGGGTCAGACCGGCCAGAATGGCAACTTTTTCGGGCAATCCCCGGTCGCAGACCTTTTTCATCCAGTCTTCGAATTTATCGAGGTTGTAAATGCACTGGGTCTGGATGAATTCAGCGCCGGCGGCGACCTTTTTGGCCAACCGCGGCACCCGAATTTCATAGGGATCGGCGAATGGATTGGCTGCCGCACCGACGAACATCTGCGGTGGCCGCTTGATCTCGTCGCCACCCAAGAACTTGCCCTCGTCGCGCATGTGCCGAACGGTCTGGATCAGCTGCATCGAGTCGATATCGTGGACATTTTGCCCCTGAGAGCAGTCTCCGAAACTCTGATGATCCCCGGACAGGCAGAGGATATTATGGATGTCGAATGAGGCCGCTCCGAGAATGTCGCTCTGAATGGCAATGCGGTTGCGATCCCGGGTCACCATCTGCAGGATCGGCTCCAGCCCCAGCAGTTTGAGCCGTATGCAGGCCGCCAGGCTGCACATGCGTGTCATGGACGTCTGGTTATCCGTCACGTTGATGGCATCGACATGATTTTTCAACAGCTTCGCCTTCTCGACAATCACTTCCGGGTCACTGCCGCGGGGTG
>JBATHN010000062.1:0-7346 GCA_049666885.1 Desulfobacterales bacterium | reverse complement strand
ACCGCGCCGTTCATGGTCATGGAGACGCTCATCTGGTCGAGTGGGATCTGGTCGAACAGGATTTTCATGTCCTCCGCCGAGTCGATTGCCACGCCGGCCT
Source organism: Desulfobacterales bacterium (assembly GCA_049666885.1). Taxonomy (GTDB): domain Bacteria; phylum Desulfobacterota; class Desulfobacteria; order Desulfobacterales; family SG8-13; genus JARFQH01. The sequence continues at coordinate 7,246 of JBATHN010000062.1, read as the reverse complement.
TGCCGACGTCGCCGACCACCCGGGGGTGGTCCGAGTCGTAACCGCGGTGGGTCGGCAGGTCGAAGGCCACCGAAAGCCCTTTCTGCCCGGCCGCCAGGTTTCGGCGATAAAACGCGTTGGATTCCTTGGCTGTGGAAAACCCGGCGTACTGACGGATCGTCCAGGGCCGACCGGCGTACATGGTCGCCATGGGGCCGCGCACATAAGGCGGAAAGCCCGGCAGGGTGTTGGCCTGCGGCAGATCGGCGATGTCTTCGGCCGTGTAAAGCGGTTCGACGGTTATGCCTTCCGGGGTCTTCCAGTTCAGGCTTTCGACGGATTTTCCCTTCATCTGTTTGGACGCGAGGTCCTGCCATTTTTTCAAATTTGGATGTTCGGCCATCTTAGACTCCTTTTGATTACGAATTTCTGATTATATAATCCGTTATCCCGGTTTACAGTTGTTCTACCGGTTGCTGCGCTGGTCGGAACGAAGTGCTAAAAACTTATCTATATAAAGACAACGAGCGGAAGTCAATTTTTTTAGATCGATGTCAAATACAACAGGATTTCGGCAACCACGAAAGGGCCGATCTGTCGCACCGTCTCGGACCCCAGCTGCCAGAGCCCCAAACCGAGTGTTTTTCAATACACAACTTGAAAATCGATACATTGTTGCATATGGTGACGGGAAGTTTTCAATTCTGCAAAATCTCTTGATTCTACGAAACCTTCAGCCAAAAGTCGCAGGACTTCAGCATGATACGTCCAAAGAGCTTGCAGCAGCGTCTTTCGCTATTTATGATTTTGCCGGTGGCCCTGCTGCTGGTCGGCATGGGACTTGCCAGCTTCATTTATGCCCGGGACGCGCTGCTTTCGCAGTGGCAGGAAGCCGCCGTACTGAAACTAGAGCGCGGTGCCCACCAGGTGGACATGCATCTCAGCCGCATCCGGAATTGGATTCATTCCCTGGACAACGCCGCCGAAAGCAGCAATCCTGACATAATTTTCCAGTGGGTAACCGAGCAGCTGAAAGCTCAGGAAGGGGTGGTGCGGCTCGATTTGACCTGGCAGGACAATACCCCCAATGAAACGATGCCAATGAAGCCGGGCAAGATGGGTCCCGGATCCGTCATGGGCCCGGGCATGGGGGGCAGCCGGGGTGATAGTACCGAAATGATGAGGCGCATGCAACGTTTCCACCGGGCCCGCATAGGCGACATCACGGCCCCGAGGTTTGATGCCCTCATAAAGAATCAAACGGTATCGTTGGTATCGGATCTGCTCGATAAAAACGGCCAGATTTTGGGTCGGCTGGCAGTCGTCCTGAGCTTTGAATACCTGTTGAAAAATGTCGTCACCAGCAGCTGGTGGCAGAGCTTTGAGGGATTTCTGGTCGACGATCATGGAAAAATACTCACCGGCACGGTTCCTGGAAAACGAAATGAATTGGCGGAAACCAATGAACCCCTGGAAAGGGAAACCTTAAGGGCCATCAAACAAATGCCGTATGGGACGTTGCTCGGCAGCGGTCATCCGCCCTCGGAGGTGAGCGGTTTTTACAGACTGCAAGAAGCGCCCTGGACACTGGTGATGATCGCACCGGGCAAAATAATTCTTGCTCCCATTTTGCGCTTTCGATTGTACTATTTCATTACCAGCGCCGGGTTTATTCTTTTAATTCTGCTGCTGATGAAATTGGTGACAGGACAGACGGTCGCTGCGATCAAGGAAGTGTCTCGGGCTGCCGACCGGATCGCCCGGGGTGATTTCGATCAGCCGCTGCCGGTAAAAACGCGGGATGAAGTCGGGCACCTGATGCGAAGCTTCAATACCATGATGGAGCAGCTCAAAGAGCGGATCCGGCTCAAGGCGGCGCTGGATCTGGCCATGGAAGTTCAGCAGAATCTGCTTCCGAAGCAATATAATTCAATGCCGGGTTTGGATATCGCGGGGCGCAGCCTTTATTGCGATGAAACCGGCGGGGATTACTATGATTTTCTCGAGGTTGATTGCAGGGATTCGAACCAATTTGGCCTGGCTGTCGGCGATGTCTCGGGGCACGGGATTTCGGCGGCCCTGCTGATGGCGTCGGTGCGGGCTTTTTTGAGGTGTAGGTTGACCCAACTCGGCGGCGCTGCCGATATCATCACGGATGTAAACCGTCTGGTTACCGCCGATACGCGTGAGAGCGGCCATTTTATGACCCTGTTCTACGCTGAAATCGATCCTTTTTCAAAAACCCTTCACTGGGTGCGGGCCGGCCATGATCCCGCCTTTTTTTACGACCCGACCACGGACGTTATGGAGGAGTTGCACGGAGAAGGTTTGGCCCTCGGGATCGATGCAAACTATGCCTACCGGCAGAGTGCCAAAACAGGCTTGTCGGCGGGTCAGATCCTTCTGATTGGAACCGATGGGATCTGGGAAACCCTCGATGATTCCGGCCGAATGTTCGGCAAAACGCGGTTTGCCGATCTCATTCGTGAGCATGCCTCCTTATCTTCCGAAAGATTGATTCAGGCCATCATGACAGGTTTGAAGGATTTCCGGGGATCCGCCAGCCAGGAAGACGATGTCACCCTGGCCGTTGTAAAAATTGTTGATTGATTTTTCCAATGATAACATCAAAATTTATTGTTTTATTTGCATCCAACCCTTTCTTCCGCCGTTATATGCTATGCAGTGTTAAGCGACTGACCGCACGCGCGCAGGATAAAAAGAAAACCCATATATTGTGACGCTGGGAAGTAATGGAGGCATGAAATCACAGACTGTGAATCAACCTCTTCGAGCGCTTAAACCCGTTTATATCAGTTCTACTTTCATGTCATGGAACTCGCTTGCATTGAAGAAGCGTTCATAATTAAATTTATTGTACCAGGTCATGTATTCTTCTTCGGGGCGGGTCCTTTTTTCTAATTCATCCCACACCTCTTTCGGTAGATCCCATTCAGCAGGCTCCATGTTCTTTTCCAATTGATCGATGTTTTTGACACCGATAATCACCGAAGTGACAAACTTCCGTCCCAGGGGCCATGCAATGGCAAGCTTTGCCATGGGTATTCCGGCTTTCTTGGAGACATCCTCGACTATTTCGGCGGTATTATAGCCTCTGGGATGCCAAAACCTGGGACCGTCCACTTCGGTCCGAAAGGAAGCACGGGAGCCTTTTTCCGGTTTTTCTTTGCCCTGATATTTACCGGTCAGCAGCCCACCGCCAAGCGGACTGAAACAGGTAATTCCTATGCCTGCATCAACGGCAGCCGGTATGGTTTCCCTTTCCAGTTCCCTGTGAATCAAGCTGTAGATGTATTGACCGGCCACCATTTTTTCCAGGTTGTACTTTGCGGATACGCCTTGTGCTTTGGCCAACTGCCACCCGAAAAACATGCTCGACCCCGTATAGCGTACCTTCCCCTGCCGCACGAGATCATCCATAGCCCGCAGTGTTTCTTCGAGGGTGGTTACAGGGTCGGCAACATGGACATGGTAAAGGTCTATATAATCGGTCTTCAGTCGCTTGAGGCTCTTTTCACATGAGGAGATGATCTGCTTGCGGTTGGCACCGAACTGCGTTATGGCCTTCCCGGAGGGAAGTGAAAATTTACTGGCGATGATGATCCCATCGCGGTTCAAATCAGGCATGAGGTTTCCCACGATCTCCTCGGATCGTCCTCCGGCATAGATATCGGCAATATCCAGGCAATTGCCCCCCGCATCGAGGTATTTCTTGATGATGGCCTGAGATTCCTTTTCATCGCATCCCCAATCGGGAGCCCCAAAGGTCATCGTTCCAAGCGTAATTCGCGACATCAACAGTCCAGAAGACCCAAGATAACGATATTTCATTTTGGTTGCTCCTTAAGTACTATTGCAGTGGTTAATTTTTTTATTTATCGGCGATATTAATATTTTTTATTTTGTTTTGATGGAGAATACTTGTTGCGTGGTTGATCATACTTGTTAGAGAAAAGTTATTCTTAAGTATATTGATTACTTGTTTAAAAATTTTTAGCTTTTTATTTGAGCTGAGATCCATTCCTGGGAAAAAGGCTAACTCGCGGACAATGTCACCGCCGATTAAATCTAGTGGGTGCAGCAAAAAGCTGGGCCTGGTACCGGTCATCATGCACATCTGCAATGCAAGTTTCAGGTAAAACACCATTAGGACGAGGGAAAAGCGGCTGAGATATAGCAGGTAGCTGAGGTGAAACGGGGTCTTGAAAATGGGCATGGTTGTGACTGGTATTTCTATAATTCTTTCGTCTGGTTCTATATAGAAATAATACGCATTTATAGGTTGCAAGCCTTCCTTAAAACCACCAAAAAGCTTTTTACGCTTTTTTTTTTCCTCCTTAGTCAGATCTGATTTCCAGAAATAATATGTACGGGCCAATGGCCCCATATAAGTCGGCAAAGTGGACGCATCGTATAAATAATTGTTTTGGATTAGAACTTCTAAGAGATCAGTGCTCCAGCTGAAACCGGGGCCACGGAAGCCGAGAGGTTTTTGCCCGGTTACTCGTTGGATAAGTTCTCCGGTTTCGATAATTTCTTTTCTTATCTGATCTTTTGGATACAGATGCAGCCAAGGTTCGTGGTTGTACGAATGGTTGCCGACTTCGTGCCCCCGTTGGGTAATGAGTTTTAAGGCATCGTGGTTTTTTTTTAAAGCCGCGTCCTGGCCGACAATAAAAAAGGTGATGTGGAGGTTGAGGTCGTCTAGAATGTCGAGGACCATAGGGATGAACGTGTCGAGATAGGATGGGAAGCTTTCCCACCCCGGATCTCCGTGGGTTTTCATGTAGGACCAGAGATTGTCCAAGTCTAATGATATGCTGCCAAGGGGCATATCACTGTTGGAGGATAGAGGAACGCTGTGCTTTATGTTTGATGCCGCGAGCCTCGCTCCAGAAGATTCCATAGGTCGTATTTTTGAGGGTATGATACTTTTACGTGTCTTAAGCATTATTGCCCTTGGCGATTTTCCGTCCTTTTGTTCCACGGAGTGAATTTACAAGTCCATTAAGTTTTCTATCAATTTTTTTCACAGCGATCTCTTACCTGTTGAGCGTCCTGTAGTAGCATAATTGTCTTTCTGCGAAAAACCTCATTCAATGTAACTACGTCATATAATGATCATTGACAAATGAATAGGTATTGAATAAATTCCTTTTTATATTGTTGACCCTTTCCTTCGGCTATATTCTGAGCCGGGGAAGTTACAACAGCCTCCATCTGACCAACCATTCGAAAGTGTTTTTTGGGCGGAAAGTCTTCCAGTAAATCAAGAAAAAACTCGTCTAAATCAACAGTTAACTGCCAAACATCAAGTTTTTCAAAAGCAAAAACATACTCACTCATCTTTTTACCTCGAACTTACCCCGTCCATTTTTGCCTCTAACCTCAACCTTATTTCCTCCAACTTTGTGTAACAACTTCAGCCGCACGCTTCGCGAGTTTGATGACTTCGTTATTGTTAAGGGTTGAATTCAGGATCATCGTTGTGTTGGCGATGTAGACGTTTTTTATGGGGGTTCTCATCGGTACGATTTTTTCAGAATAGCCGATTTCTTGAATTGGCTGCACGAAGGGTTCGCGGTGGACCGCATAAGTGATAATGTCTTCGTCTGAAAGATCGGTGAACATACGCTTGAGGGTTTTAAAAAAGACATCGATTACCTCTTTGTCTGACTTCTCCACAAAGGGATCATCCGATGTTACGTATTTCGGCAAATATATGAGGGTCTTGCCATCTAAAATTTCCGGCGGGATTACGTGCGTAGCTTCAATCAAGCCGGTAAACGGCAAATCCGGATCCGTCAAATTGGTTACATAAAACGGCGTCAAAGACCTTTTTAAAACCAGTGCTACACAAACAATTCCGAGATAACGAACAGCTTCCAATTGGGATTTAAATTCGCCTGATAGCTCTGGTATTAACTGCTTCATCACCGGGTTCGGTATCGTGGCGATAATACTGTCAAGCTCCAAGTTTGTCCCGTTTTGAGACTGGATTTTTAATTTATTTCCATTATCCGATTCTATATTTTTTACAGTGTAATCGGTGACAATCCGTGTCCCATTGGAGGACAAATGTTCGCAGACATGATTCAAGATTGAATAATAGCCGCCGCGCACGCACCCCATCATTTCTTTTTTTGAACTTGATTCGCGGGTGCCATAATAGCGTTTGATCGTGGCCCATATGTATGCGGCCGACGTTTTTTCGCCAGATGTGCCAAGTTTGGACCTCAAGAGCGGACTCCACATTTTCTCATAGTTTCTGCGGCCAAACACTCGAATAAGCCAGTTTTTGGCATAAACCTTTTCCAAGCGTTTCCAGTTGTTTATTTTTGTTGAATAAAGAATTCCCAAACCGAGACGGAATTTGTCAGTGAATGACAGGGGTTTGAATTTGAGAAACTCAATGATGTTGCTCATGGAGTATAGCTGTCCGTTTGTATAAAAGCCGGTTTTGGTTTCCCGGAACTGAACGTCCAATGAGAGACCGATTTCATCGATGAAGTCGAGAAGCTCTGTGTCGGTGGATAAAATAACGTGATAGAAGCGGTCCCATTGGATACCAGGCAAAATTTCTACCGAGCGGGATAGTCCGCCAATTTCACTCTCTTTTTCGAGAACGGTGACCTGGTGACCTTTTTTGTTCAAATAGTGGGCTGTTGCCAGACCCATCATGCCACCACCGATGATGCCGATATGCATGAGTTCCTCACTTAGTGTTGCTATTCATAATTACAGTGACCTATTCGTGTTAATATTTTCTAACCAGGCACAGAGTTCGCAGAGACACTGGTTCTTTTTGCCCATCGGGAGACCCGCCCGCCTTGCCTGAGCGAAAGCGATGGCGGGCAGGCGGCGATGAGCAAAAAATCTGCACCTTTGGTTCAAGTAAACCGCTTCGCGGCAGAAAAACACATCCATAATTCCCGCCAGTAAAACTCAATCCCGACAAGTGGCAAATATTCACGTTTTTCTATCATACCGTTCTAAATTGGACCCCCATCCAATAAACCCTTCAAAACGAAAGGAGGATGGTATGATGAAAGATTATTGCGCAAAGTCCATGATAGCCTTGCAACTTGCCGGGATGAACCAACGCACACAGTCCCACTATAGCTATACTATACCAGATCGGTTCGCATGCTGGTAGATTTTTACAACAAAGACCCTGATTAAATCAATGAACAGGAGTTGCATGATTATTTCCTGCATCGAAAAAATGACGGCACCGTGTCAATCT
>JBATHN010000061.1:0-2451 GCA_049666885.1 Desulfobacterales bacterium | reverse complement strand
GGCTGGAGATGCCTTTTTATCGAGGCAAATCATTACCGCAAGGAACGTGATCCAGAGCCCGGCGGCGAGTCCCCACCAGAACCGACCGAAAGCAGCAAGGAAGATTGTGATGAAGCAAGGGAGCAACACCAAGCCCATGTAAAGGAGGATTTCGAGATCACCCTGGCGACTTCCGGTGAAAAATTCGGGATACAGGGTGAGGATCACGAGAGCGTTTGTTGCCGCGACCGAGGTTAGAAATCGAATCCATCTACCTTTTTTCATCTCTTCTAAAGCCCAACGTCCGTATATAAATGATCAGATCCCTATTGAAATTTCATAACCGGCCGCAAGCCAAAATACAACCACCAATAAGTGACCGGTTCCCGACATTCCCGACTGAATTGAAATCCTTTCACATCAATTATTGTACTTGTTTGTACTTTTCGGGGGTGGCGGGTGTTGGGAATGTGATGGGGACGGGAATTTTTTGGGCAAAAAAAGAGGGCTTAGATTTCAGTCTAAGCCCTTGATATTACTAGTGGCGTCCCCAACCGGATTTGAACCGGTGTTGCCGGCGTGAAAGGCCGGTGTCCTGGACCGGACTAGACGATGGGGACGCAGATCAAATTCTTGTGTTGTTTTGCCCCTCCAGCAACGTCGGATACCGGTGTTGTCCCGCAGCCAATGCGGGATGTCCTGGACCGGACTAGACGATGGGGACGCAATTAAAAAAAATCACTTGGTGGGCCGTGTTGGATTCGAACCAACGACTCTCTGCTTAAAAGGCAGATACTCTACCGACTGAGTTAACGGCCCCGCTTTGAAAGTGGATTTAATTACCGACTTATTGACCGGTTGTCAACCCTAAATTGGCCTGAAAACCAGCGCCTGGATGAATCGGAATGATTTTATGTGGTTCCGGCTGTGTTTGAGATCCGGTAAATATCAGAGCGGTGTAGAGCCACTATGGTTTGATTTCATTCCTGAAACTATTTTCGCCAGAACTCCGGCACCAACAGGATGATCACCGTGAAAACTTCCAGCCGGCCCAGCAGCATGCACCAGATCAACAGCCACTTACCCAGATCCGGAATCAGGGCGTAGTTGTCCACCGGCCCCACCATGCCAAAACCGGGGCCGATGTTGCCGATGGTGGCGGCCACCGCGCCGACGGCAGTCATGAAATCAACCCCCAGACCGGCCAGAATGACCGAGCTGAGCGCGAAGAGCCCCATGTAGAGCAACATGAAACCGAGAACGCTCCGCATGATGTCATTGGGCACCACTTTACCGGCGATCTTGACGTGTGTGACCGCCCGGGGGTGAATCAGAGTAAACAACTCCTTGTAGCAGAACTTGAAGCAGAGCATCACCCGCAGACACTTCATGCCACCACCGGTGGAGCCGGCCGATGCGCCGAGGAACATGCAGAGCAGCAGGATCAGTTGTGACATGGCCGGCCACTTTTCGTAATCGGCCGTGGCAAAGCCGGTGGTCGTCACGATGGAGACCACCTGGAACGCGCCGTAACGCAGTGCATGGCCGACGGAGCGATAGACGGCACCGTAGACATCGAAGCTCACCAGCAGCACCAAAACCAGCACGGCCCCTATGAAAAAGCGGCACTCGGAATCGCGCCAGAAAGCCAGCGGACGACCGCGCATCACCTGGTAGTGCAGGGAAAAGTTGATGCCGGCCAGGACCATGAAGACGATGACGACAGTGTCGATGTAAACACTGTTGTAGTGGGCAATCGAAGCGTTACGGGTGGAGAATCCGCCGGTGGGCATGGTGGTAAAGGCGTGGCAGAGTGCATCATACAGGCTCATGCCGCCCAGCAGCAGCAGCACGACCTGCGCCAGCGACATGAGAGCGTAGACTTTCCAGAGGATCATGGACGTGTCGCGGATGCGCGGTTTGAGTTTGTCCGGCACCGGGGTGGGAACCTCGGCCTTGTAAAGCTGCATGCCGCCGACGCCCAGAAACGGCAGGATCGCGACCGAGAGCACGATGATGCCCATGCCGCCCAGCCACTGGATGAAGCTGCGCCAGAACAGCAGCCCCTTGGAAACCAATTCGACGTTCGTCAAAATCGAGGCACCGGTGGTGGTCGCCCCGCTGACCGATTCGAAAAAGGCATCCACGAAACTGCAATTTTCGATCCCAAGGTAGAACGGCAGCGCGCCGGTCAACCCAATGGCCGTCCAGGCAATGGCCACAATGGCCATGCCCTCCCGCTGGGTGATCACCTCCGCCTTGGCCCCTCTGAAAAACAGATGGAGCAGTGCGACGCCACCGACCGTGAAAACCATCGATTCCAGCAGCGGAATGACGCTTGTATCTTTGTAGAACAGGCCGCAGAGCAGTGGGAAGACCATCGTCAGACCGAAAAAGATATTCAGGATCCCGACGACGTTGAGGATGTAACGCCAGCGCATTTAGAAGAACTCCAGCTTGACTGCCATAATC
>JBATHN010000060.1:0-11750 GCA_049666885.1 Desulfobacterales bacterium | reverse complement strand
TAATTGTAAGTGTTTACAGGGTGCCGCAGATGCAAGGCGTCGGGCGCGCAGACGTACTTTTGTACTTCAAGTGCCCGACAACAAAGCAGATGCGGTGCCCTGTGAACGCTTACGTATCTTTAGCGATCAGAGTGGTCGCTCGCGACCAGAGTCGCTGATATTATCTGAGACCCGAGGCCCCGAATTAATGTTCGTAAAATAACGTCCATTTTTATAAAAAGTTCGCAATATTAAAGTGATAAACCATCAATGTCAAGGCACGTTAAATTTTTCTATTGCAATTCTGCAATACATGATTAGGATATTGTCCGAATATCTATATCGGTTTCCGGGCTTACTTGGGTAGACCTTGGTTCCGCAGAACTTCATTCCTCAAGCAAGCCGTATTTGCCCCGTTACATCAAATGAGGTGCATCTGCTACGCACCGAAAGTGACCTTGGAGCCGGACTATTTTTCCGTGTTCCTGTGGTGTAACCTTTTGCCGGCAAGTATGGTGATTTAAAATGCTTACAAGAACCTGCCGTGTGTGCGGGAAAGAGTTTCATGTGCCCCCCAAACAAGCGACGCGTGCTTATTGCGAAAGACTGGCCTGCCAGGATGAAAGACGCCGTAAGCAGCTGGCTCAGGAAAGACGAAAATACCGTTTGATCCAAAAAGGATTGAAGAAGATCAAATCCAGACAGAAGCCCGACGAGGGGCGCAAATGCCGTCGGTGCGGTGAGAACTGTTTCCCGAACTATTTCTATTGTCCGGAGTGTCACCACTATGTGTCCTGTAATGACTGGCGCGCAGAAAGCGACGAAGAAAGCTGCGCCTGTGGATGAACGGTTTCCTGAATTTGGTCTCCGACCGGTTCAAGATCTGAAATTGTAATCGATGATGGCCCTGGCCATTTCCGATGCACGAATACCGAGCTTCTTGCCGTGAACCGCGAGCACGCCGATACAGATGCCGTCGTTTCCGTTTGGGGCCAATGCAAAAGCCGTAACCCAGTCATACTTGAACTGGTCGGTGATATCATTGATAGTGCCGGTTTTAACGCCGAGAACGAAGTCCTTGAAAATTTTTCGGCGGCGCAACTTTCGAAATGTTTTACGCCCCGTGCCGTAAGTGGCGGCATCCTCCATCATCAGCTTTAAATCGGCGGCTGTTTTCTTATTGACAGGCGTATCGAGGGTATGCCGTTTAGCTTGGTAAAGAACCGAGTTCGACGCATTTGTAACCGTCTCGATCAGCCACGGCGCCACCATTTCACCTTGGTTGACGATGGCACAGGCCAGCAAAGCGGCATGCAGGGGAGAAACGCGTGTGCGTTTGTTGAAACCGGACGCAATTTCGGCCAATCCGTATTCATCTTTAGGGACTTCGGTCTCACTGACCTCGACCGGCAGGTCGAACGGTATCGGACGATTGAAATAGAATTTTTCTGCATATTCAGTTATGACCTGCGGACCGAGAGCATAAATTCCGAGTTTACCGAAGATCGAGTTGTTGGAAACTGCGAATGCTTTGCGGAGCTGAGTTTCGGAGGTATAGCGATTCTGCTGTTGTTTCAGCTGGTTTTTGTAAAGGGTATGGCGGCTGCCGTTAAAGTAGAGAGTTTTCTCCGGCGTGTAACCGGCTGCTTCCAAGGCGGCGGCGGCCGAAACAATTTTAAAAAGGCTGGCGGCCGGGTATTCGGCCTTCAGGCAAATGGTGGTATCAGCGCCGTTTTTATCATGGCCTGACATGACGAGTACCCGTCCATCATGGGGGTTCAAAACCACCACGGCCGCCTGCAGCGTCTTAGATCGCTCGAGCAAATTGTTGACATAGGCCTGCAGTTTCGGATTCACGGTGGTCTTCAGCGTATATTGGACGCCCTTATTTTCAAGAGCAATTTCATCGGTTAGTTCGACACTTCCGCCCGAAAACGGAACGAGCAGCGTTGCAAGCGTTTGGCGTGAAAAACCGTCCGCTGAGGCATTATGTTTCTGCGTATTCTGCTTTTGAAGCGGCGGCGTAACCGGAACAGACCGGTTCAACCGGCTGCTCATCCAGGCTCCGGAAAAAATAACCGCCAACAAGCCGCCGATAACCCCGGCGACCAATACAAGTTTTCTTTTAAAAAGCCTGATTCGGTCCTCTCGCCGAAGCCTCTCCTGGTAGGTCCTCCACCCGGGTCCTTGGGACATATTACGCCACATATTCGATTCCGCTCTTTGGTTTACGGCAAAAATGGGAGTGAATGGAAGTAGATTATTTAGTTTCCGTCCATAAATGGCCCTTCCCCGCAATTCCCCGCCTGCTTCGGGACAGATCGGCGTCAATCTGCGACATCGCTTGTGCGGCGCACACGAGTACGCCTCCGCGCAATGCCGCAGATTTCCTTGAACTTGCAGAAAATTGCACATTTCTGGATCGGAAACTGACCAGTGCCCTTAAAGAAGCCGTGGATGGACACTATTTAGCATTATCTGCACCTTTTTTCAAGCTGTTGTCACGGTCCGGCCGCGATGATACGAAAGACGGAAATCCAATCGGGCCAATAAACTCACTATACGGCCAGCGGCACGGAGCTTCAATTTTCTTTCGTCCCGAATCCACAAGGGGCCCAAGAATTAATTATCCTCCCCCACCCAAAGTAAACGAATTTTTGAAAACCGAAGCGGCATGTGCTATACAGTCTTGAACACAGACGGGACATCAATCCCGCGCCCGGTCATCAAATTCTTCAACGAACATAGATGGAGGTATCGCCCATGCGAAGATTGAATGTTGTTTTGATTCCCGTAGGTATTGTACTGATGTTCATGTTCGCGTGTTCCAAGCCGATTGTCAGTTCGGGCCCTTCGACATCCTATGAGTCTGAAGCCCAGCGAACGGGGTCTGAAGGCACAGGGCAGTCGGGCACCATTTCAGAAGAAAGCCTTGGATCGACAGGCGCCGGATCGTCCCTATCGCCCGAACAAGCTGCCGAAGCGCGCAAGGCTTTTGAAAATGAAGACATTCATTTCGATTACGACAGCGCCCTGCTCACGCCGCAAGCCCAGGAAATTCTGCGCGAAAAAGCCCGCTACATGAAGGAAAACCCCGGAACTAACGTGATCATCGAAGGCCACTGTGATGAACGCGGCACGAACGAATACAACCTGGCCCTTGGGGAACAACGCGCGAAGATGACCCAGGAATTTCTGGTCGCCCTCGGCGTGTCCGCTTCTCGGATCAAGACGGTCAGCTACGGTGAAGAGCGCCCCCTCGACCGGTCAAACACCGAGCAAGCTTGGGCAAAGAACCGGCGCGCCCATTTCGTCATCACGATCTGACAGAACCGGTGTTATATGTCCGGCAGGCGTGATCTGATGGTAACGTGTTGCCGCAACCGCGAAAAAAATCGGGTTAAGGATCGGGATGTTCGGGTGCACAACAGATGCGATTGGTTTCGAAGTGATCCTCGCAGCTCAGCACCAGCGGTTTACCGCTCAGTGGCCCCCCGCGGCTCAGCCAGTCCTTAAGACGTTCCCGGTTTTCGATATCGTCGCAGTGGGGATAGCAGTCAAGGGCCGCCTTGAGAAAAGCCGCTGCCGTTTCCAGGTCCTGATTGGCTGCGGCAATGCAGGCCCGGGCGTTTAAAATCCGTCCGGAAAGGGCATATCCCAAAGCCGCAGCCCGGTTCAAGTGTCGCTGGGCCGCTTCCGGATTGCCTTCCCGCAGGCATGCGCAACGGAGGTCCATGTAAAGGTTGGAATGTTCCGGCAACCGCGCATTGATTTCAGCGTAGTCTTCGGCCTGATAGTGCCAGCAGTCTTGAACACCCTACATTCGCGCCAGACAGGCTCTGATTTTCTGCTCGTCCCCGGATTTGCCAGCAAAGACGGTCAGGCATAAAAAGTCGCGTTGGAAAAAAATCTCCGGCGAAACGATGCCGTTTGCCCTAAAGAGATCAAACTCTTCGGTTCCAGGATAGAGATGGAGTTGGCAAAAAACGAACTGATTCGGCTGACACCGATTGATGAACTCGATGCTTTGTAGAAAGGTTTCATAGGTCTCACCTCGATTTCCCACCATCATGTAGTACCGAATTTGAATGCCATATCGCTTGATCGACTGGGTGACGTCTTGGACCAGATCAGGCAGGACCTGCTTGCGAATGTTTTTCAGAATCTCTTCCGATGCGGACTCGACACCCAGGCTGATCCGTTTGCATCCCGCCATCCGCATCGCCCCGAGGAGTTTTTCATCCAGGCAGTCTGCACGGGTTTCACAGCTCCAGATGAAAACAAGATTACGGTGCCGAATCTGCCGGCAGATTTCCAGGGCCCTGTCTCTGTCGGCCGTAAAGTTGTCATCTTTGATCGCTATGATTTTCCGTCCATGCCGACAATTTATGTGTGACTATACACTATGCTCGCTGCGATTCCGCACTTTCACCCGGCGGTGCCTCGGGCAACTCTCCATAAGTGCCGAGAATTTTCAGGTAGTCGGTCTTTTGCTCAAGCGCCTTCCGAACCGGTTTCAAGGCATCGGCGCCGAGATCCGCCTCGATATCCATGTAAAACATGTACCGCCACGGTTCTCCTTGAATGGGACGTGATTCGAGCTTGATCAGGTTGATGCGATTTTCGGCAAAAATCTTCAAGGTCTCGTAAAGTGCTCCAGGTTCGTTGCGGGTGGAACAGATGAGCGATGTCTTGTCGATTGGTCCCGTGTAAAGGGGGGACTTGCCGATGATGACAAAGCGGGTGTAATTGCGCGGGTTGGTTTCGATGTTCTCCGCTATCAGCTTCAGTCCGTATTCTTCGGCGGCCACCAGGCTGGCAATGGCGGCATCCCCGGTATTCCCGCCGTCGGCCACGCGCTGCGCAGCCGCAGCGGTGTCGCTGACCGAAACGAGCTCCCAGTCGTGTTGTTCAAGAAAGTGCCGACACTGACCGAATACCTGGGGATGAGACAAAACGCGGCGGATGTCACCGATTTCAATCCCGGGATTGGTCATCAGGTGATGCATGATGCGCAGTTTAATCTCACCGATGATGCTCAAATCGTAGTCATTCAAAATATCGTAGTTTTCATGGATACTACCGCTGAGTGAGTTCTCCAGGGGAATCACACCAAAGTCGGCGGTATCGGATTTCACGGCCTCGAATACGGCCCTGAAAGAGGCCACCGGCAGGGCATCCACTTCGCCGCCGAAATACTGCAGACAGGCCTTGTGGCTGAATGTACCGACGCGCCCCATGAAAGCCGCCCTCTGCCGGCTGCCGTTTGCACTTCGGCTGCGCAAGGCCACGGCCCGGGCCTTGTCCAGATAACCGAAGTCGAGCTGCTTGTCGACCACCGGAGCGATAACGTAAAGGTCTCGCATCAGTTGACCGAACTGGAGGGGATAAAGACTCTGCGGACCGTCGGATAGCGCCTTGTCGGGTTCGTGATGGACCTCGATCATCAGCCCGTCGGCACCGGCGGCAATGGCGGCCCGGGCCATCGGACTGACTTTTTCACGGATGCCGGTGGCGTGACTCGGATCGATAATAATCGGCAGATGGGTTAAATTTCTCAGGACCGGAATGGCGGTCAGGTCAAGGGTGTTGCGCGTGTACGGTTCAAAGGTGCGAATACCACGCTCACACAGCATGACCTGAGAATTCCCCTCGGAGAGAATATACTCGGCCGACATAAGCCATTCTTCGATTGTGCCGGCCAGACCACGCTTCAGAAGAACCGGTTTGCCCATCCGGCCGACCACCTTGAGCAGTTCGAAGTTCTGCATATTACGAGCGCCGATCTGGACCACATCGACGTATTTTTTCATGATCTCGGCCTGGGAGGGAGCGGTCATTTCGGTGACGACACACATACCATAGGTTTCCCGGACTTCGGCCAGGATCTTCAGCCCCTCTTCTTCAAGCCCCTGAAAAGAATAGGGAGAGGTTCGGGGTTTAAATGCCCCGCCTCGGAACAAGACCGCACCGGCTTTCTTGACCAAATGGGCAATGGTCAGCGCTTGTTCACGACTTTCGATGGCACACGGGCCGGCAATGACCGTGATGCGGTCACCTCCGACCAGCACGTTTCCGACCCGGACCAGTGTATCCTGCGGGTGCATTTGACGGCTGACGAGTTTGTAAGGCGTACTGACCGGCACCGTCCGGGCAACCCCCGGCAAACGGCTGAAAAAATCAGGTTCGCGAATCGCCCGGTTCATGATGCCGATGCGTTGAACGTCGGTGTCCGGAAGTTCCCGAAAGTCGCAGCGCTGATCCTGCAGAGTCTCCACCAACGCGGACTTTTCGGCGGTTGTGATGTTGGGCGTCAGTTCGAGTATCATTCTTCTTTTTCCTTTCACTGTTTATTGGCACCTGACAGGCGCCATCGCGGTGCCGCCGGCCTCGATGCGACCGGCCCCCGTTCACGAAAAACAATAAAAAAAAGCCCCGGGAAATTTCCGGGGCTCTAAAAAAACCGCCCCGGACAGACCGAGTTGAGGTCCATCCGGGGGCGTTTCAGCAGTTTACGTCAATCAGCCGGATGGACGCTTCTAAAAAAAAAGAAGCGCCCGCAGGTGATCATAATTGTTTTGAGTGGTTTCATTTTCACGGCTTTATTATTGCTGTTAAAGAAATTAATCAATAGGCAATAGACCATCGTGTGTCAATAATTATTTCTAAATCCTTTTGTCCTAACGTGACGAAATCGCAACCGCCCGCTGGAAAGCTTCCAGGCCGACGCGATCGATCATTTTCCCGAGACGCTCTCCTTTTTTAGCGTTCTCCCGGTAGTAACCGACCACCTTGTCAATTGCAGCCAGCGCCCCGTCATCGTCGAGGCCGGTAGCGCACTCCTGTGCGATCCGCGGGGTTGCGCCCACGTTGCCCCCGATAACAAGATCCCAACCATCCTTTTTCCCGATGAGGCCGATGTCGCGCACCCAGGACTCTGAACAACTCAGATGACAACCGGATACGGCCATCTTAAATTTGCCCGGCAACTTTATGCCATGATAGATCTCATCCAGTTTCAACCCCGTTGTTATGGCATCCTGCTGGCCCAGCTTGCAGTAGGTATTGCCAGGACAGGTTCTTACGCTGCGAACGCATAGCCCCACGGCAGCGCCTTTGTCGAGGCGCAAAGCCTCCCACACCCCGTCAATATCCTCTTCCTTGAGGCCGATAATCGCGATGCGGGCCGCCCCGGTAATCTTGATGGCCTTCGCATTATACTTTTCGGCTGTATCCGCGATTCGTCGCAACAGTTCCGGGGTCACCAACCCACATGGAATATGCGGTGCAATGGCATAGGTTTCGTTGTCGCGTTGGGGAATGGCGCCTTTCTCTCCGAGTTTCAACATCGTTGTCCTCCTTGTCACCGACCGATATACAAAGAACGCTCCCAGGAGCACCCACAGTTTCGCCGGCAGTATAGGGAAAGTGTGCTTGCCATGTCAAGAAGAGGACTGCGTCGGTGATTGCCAGCCCGGATGGACCCATTGCGTGCTTGATCCCGACCGGTGAGAACGTTTCGCTGGGCCCGGTGAGTTGCTCTTGGAAGTCTGGATGAACAAAAAAAGGAATTTCGAATTCCGATTAACCCTTTTTAAGTCCCGACAGTTCTCGTCACGATCCCGTAGATTTTATAATGCAATCTCAATCGGTTACCTCGGATTTGATGGTTCCGGGCGGTCGACTTCGGTTCAAAAAGTAGAATGAGGCGTTCAGCGGCGATTGTCACTAAAGTATTATATAATGCAAATCCAGCATGTTATCCTATTGGCATCGGACTTGCTCTACTTAAACCTTTATACAGGAGCATCGGAAGATGACAACATTCTCCCTGAAGGTGTTCAGTTACCCGAAAGACGGCAACTTTCTTGAGGCCGGGGTGACACTGATAGGGAAAATCATTGCAACTTCCGGAAAAAAATAAACCAAGAAAAAATCAGGAGGCGATGATGAAACTTTTTAGGGCATTGATTTGTATGATGATGATTGCGTTTTTCCTGGTTGCCGGCACGGCATTTCAGGGAAACCAGGCGATGGCCGCCGGTAAAGAGGCGAAAGAGGTTGAGATTTTTGGAACTATTCAGAATTCCCCCAACGGATTTGTCATCATGTCCGAAGGCAAACAGTATCGCCTTGAAGGGCAGGACCTTTCCAGTATGAAGGGTAAGATGGTGACGGTCAAGGGAACGGTCACGGAAGAAGGGGGCAAACGCGTTTTGAATGTCACCTCGGCCGCAGCAAAAGAATAACTTCGCTCTGGCGTTTAACAACGCCTTTGAAAGAGTTGCTCGGTTTTTTTGATCAAAATGACCGGAGAGAAGGAAGAAGGCCGGCACGCCAGTCGGCTTTCTTCCGTTTAAATAGTTGAAAGCTGCCTGATTTGCCGCTGCAATTTTAAGACCCTCCGTGGTGCCGCTCTGTTGGGGTATCCAAAATAGTCTCAATGCAAAGACCCGGAGACCAACAGGATTTGGGCCAATCTTGGCCGCCGGTGGTTATTTTCAAGATCAAATTAACGACCTGCAGTACACCACCTTGCCGTCACCGGGCGCATAGAAGTCCGCCATAACGGTCTCCAGCCGATATCCGCAATTTTCGTAAAACGCACGGGTACTGGCGTATTGCACCCTCTGGGATGTTTCGACGTAAATGCGCGAACCGCTGCTCTCCCGAATAAGGCGTTCGGTCTCCTTCAGAATCCTGCGCCCCAAACCCTTGCCCTGATAGTCGGGGTGTACCGCTATCCAGTAAAGATCGTAGCTCGATGCCGTACAGGCAATAGGACCGTAACAGGCGTAACCGGCCAAGCGGCCGTAGTGTTCGGCCATGACGAAGTGATACCCGCTTGGTACGCCCTTGGACAGACGTTCATTGACGAGCTCGACTGCCACCTCCACCTCGGCGGCTGTAAAAAAACCGGAAATCTCCGTTAACCGACAGACCCTTTCAGGATCTTGAGGTTGCAGCTCGTAACGGAATACGATGCCGTGCAGCCGGGCCTTTGGTTCCTGACGTTTGCCGACCGCCTTCATGTGCCCCTGCACAAGTCCGCTGAAAAAGTTGCGGGCATTCTGGCCGAGGGTCCGGGTGCGGTAGCCGCCTTCCTGAACGACCAGCGTGGGCAAGCCCAGGGTTCCGATAAAACGACCGTTTTCTTCGAAGTCTTTGGCCATCAACGACCAGGTGCCGGTCGGGTCGCCCTTGGCGGTGTCCAGCCCCAGAGCCACCACCAGAAATTGGGGACCAAATTCTTCGATTCTGCTAAGCGCTTTGCCTAATTTTTTACGGTACTTCTCACCGTCCAAATTTTCCGGCAGCGGAAGGTTCAGGTTGAACCCTTCGCCTTCACCTTCACCGCGTTCGTCTTCGAAGCCGGTAAAGTAAGGGTAGGCAAACTTGGGGTGACCGTGGATCGAAACGGTCAGAACATCGGGACGGCGGTAAAAAATCTCCTGTTGACCGTTGCCGTGATGATAGTCAATGTCGAGAATGGCGACTTTCCCGTATGCGCACAGGTACTGGGCCGCAATGGCGTTGTTGTTGAAATAACAGAATCCGCCGAAAACCCGGCGTTCGGCATGATGGCCGGGGGGGCGAACCAGTGCGTATGCAATGCGTCGGCCGTCCAGAATTTCACGGGCGGCGGTCAGGGCACAGTCCACACCGCGACGAGCCGCCGGGTAGGCGTTGCGGTTGATGGGGGTAAAGGTGTCGATGCAGTAGTAGCCAGAGAGAACCGACGGCTCCTTTGGCGGGCGCGTCTTGTTACGAACCGGGAACACATAGGGGTAGAGTGATTTGCCTTCGGGCACATCCTCGGATGCATGCTGCAGGTAGCTGACGAAATCGGCATCGTGAACGGCGTGGATGTTTTTATCCGGGAAAGAACGTGGTTTGAGCCGGGCAAAGAGGCCGCTCTTGTCGAGCTCTGCCAGAATGCTTCTTACTCTGACGGGTGACTCCACGTATCCGCGCTCGTGCACATGGTGGATTTGGTGGCGGTCATTGACAATCAGGGCAATCTGTTCGACGGAGCGGTCATCCACCGCTGTCTTGACGGCCTGAGGTTTGATATACTGAAACTCGCGCAGGGCGACCGGGTCTTCCCGAAAGGACGCCACCACTTTTTCGACGTATTCGGCCGGGCAGTAGCGGCTGTACTTGCGTTCCAGGATGGCCCGCACCACTTTGCGCGCAAATGCACGGCGCAACGGTTTGACGGCATCCAGGGCATCGTATACCAAATGAGGCATACAGTTGTCCCCCGGATTCACCGGGAGTTCATAGCCGGTGTTCACAATCGGTCGGGCACCATAGCGCTCGTAAAATCTGAGGCGGGCGCGGTTTTCCTTCAACAGGGACTCGTCGGGGCATTTTTCGGCATCGTCCGGCAGACACTCGAAGAACAGCTCCCCGGCACCCAAGTCAACCGCCTCCCGGCGCACCCGGTCGTAAAGGGCACCGCCCAATCCGCCGCCGGTTCTGCCGCTGGCGGTGGCGATCCAGTCCAGAAAACAGAAGCCGATCTCCGGCTCATGCAGCAGCATGGCGAAGCCCTTCACACGGCTACGCAATGTCTTGGCCACGAAAAGGATGGGACGAAACCGCTGCTTGAACGGGTTGCGCAGTTTTTCGCCGAGCTGCTCGATTTCTTCTTTGGAAACTTGGCTGAAACGGTCGCGCAGGATTACTTTGACCTGTTCCAAGGTTTCCCTGTTGGCCGGTAAAACGTCATCAAAAATGCGACGGATCCGCAACATCGATTTCAAACTCCTCTTTAATGGTTGCGCGGTGCAGACGTTTACAGGCCGCACCTAAGCGCTCGCTCAAAAATAATTTGCCATTTGGGACGTCGGCGCATCCCGTCCGGCTGCCGGTGTAAAAGCTCTTAATATACAGATATTACTGCGATTTTACGCCTTGCCGGCCTGGCGCCTCACCGCCCAAAATCACAAATTTATTTTTTCATGAGCCCTAAGCCCGTCTTCCAGGATCCTCTCCACGGCATCCGGGTAAGACAAACCGGCTTGGGTCAAAGCGGCGGCAAAACCGGCATCCGGCGACAGGCACGGGTTGGCATTGACTTCCAGTATCCAAGGTGTGCCGTGAGAATCTATGCGAAAATCGACCCGCGCAAAGCCGCCAATCCCGAAAATCCGCCAGCACTCGACGGCATCAGCTTCGAGCCGCGCCAAAAGCCCGTCATCTTCGACTGGAAAATCAAACCGACGGGGAGTGTGATGGTATTCGTAAGAATCCTCAGCCCATTTGGCCCGGTAACCGACAATCCGCGGTTTGTGATCGTCATAGCCCTCGAAGATGATTTCGGCAGGCGGTAGAATCTGAGGCCCATTTGGACCGGCCAGCACGGCCAGATTGAATTCGCGCCCGTCTACAAAGGCCTCGGCGAAACAGGACCCGCCAAGTCGGGGGGCACGCTCTCTTAAAATCGTCTCGATTTCTGCCTCAGCAACGTTCGCCAACAGGGCATCTTCTTCCATACCGAAAGAAGCATGTTCCCAAACGGATTTGACAATCCAAAGATCGCTTCCCCCCGGCCCCCGGCGCCATGAGTCGGTAGGTGCCAGAGACAGCGGTTCCGGTGGAAAGGGGCCGATCCAGGCCGGGGTTCGAAGACCGAAAATCGCCAACAGTTCCTTGGCCATGATCTTATGGGTGGTCACCAGCAGCGTCAAGGTGGGTGAGCCGGTGTATGGAAGCGTCATTGTGTCCAGCAGCGCGGGAAACAGGTGGGCCAGACGCCCTTGTCC
>JBATHN010000059.1:0-4126 GCA_049666885.1 Desulfobacterales bacterium | reverse complement strand
TGAATGGCCTTCCGTATTGTTTGCTTCTTTGCATGTTGAAATGAGAAATCATAATAGCCTTCGGCAATATGTTGTTTTTTTTTGGAAAGCCGCCAAGGCTTTCTATGAGACTTATCCGACAAAATTAAAAGGGAGTTATACTTATGAAATATAAAGCCATTTCAATTTTTGTTACGGTGTTCACCATTTTTGCGCCGGTGTCGGTCTTCTCTCAGGAAACCGGTGGAGGGATCGATCAAAAGGTCAATGAAATTTTCAACACCGTGTTTGGGCCGTTCGTTTCATTCATTTTTTATTCCGTGTCGATCAACGGTGTCAGCTTTCCGCTGATCGTTGGTTGGCTGATCATATGTGCTTTCATTTTGACGGTATACATGGGGTTTATCCAGTTCACGGGTATCCGGCATTCTATCGACCTGCTTCGCGGTGTCTATTCGAATCCTGAAGACGCCGGTGAAGTGTCGCACTTTCAAGCGCTGGCAACGGCCTTATCCGGCACTGTGGGACTGGGAAATATCGCCGGTGTTGCTGTTGCGGTCAGTTTGGGAGGCCCTGGCGCCACTTTCTGGATGATTGTGGCAGGCTTTGCCGGTATGGCCTCAAAGTTTACCGAATGTACGCTGGGCGTCAAATATCGGGATGAGTTCCCCGACGGACACGTTTCCGGCGGTCCGATGTATTATCTGAGCAAGGGTTTGGCAGAAAAGGGGAAGGCGGGTCTTGGCAAGGTGCTCGCCGTTCTATTCGCCATCATGTGCATCTTCGGTTCGTTTGGCGGCGGTAATATGTTTCAAGGGAACCAGGCCTATCAAATGATCTCCAATACATTCGGGATTTTTACCGATACTGGCTGGTTGTTTGGACTTATACTGGCAATTATCGTCGGTGCTGTCATTATTGGCGGCATTAAATCTATTGCCAAGGTAACGGAAAAAATTGTGCCTTTCATGGCGATTTTATATGTGGGCACCGCCGTGGTGATCCTATTCGCGAACTTCACCAAAATACCAACTGCATTCGCGCTCATTATTCAAGGGGCTTTCTTCCCCGAAGCCATTGCTGGAGGAATTGTCGGAGTTCTGATACAAGGCCTGAAGCGTGCTGCGTTCTCAAATGAAGCCGGCATCGGCTCGGCAGCGATCGCGCACTCCGCCGTTCGAACCAACGAACCTCTCACCGAAGGCTATGTTGCCCTTCTGGAACCGTTTATCGATACGGTGGTGATCTGTACCATGACCGCCCTTGTCATTGTCATTACCGGCACCTACGCCGACGCAGGGGGAATGACCGGTGTGGCCTTAACTTCGGCCGCGTTCCAGTCCGTGTTCCCATGGTTTGGCGTCGTTCTCGCTGTTGCCGTGCTCTTGTTCGCTTTTTCCACTATGATCTCCTGGTCTTACTATGGCCTGAAATGCTGGACCTTTTTGTTCGGGGAAAGCCAGGTTTCGGAATTGTCCTTTAAATTTATTTTTTGTGTGTTTGTCATTATCGGATGCAGCATGAGCCTGGGGCCGGTCATCGATTTTTCAGATGCGGCTATTTTCGCCATGTCTCTTGGCAATGTGCTCGGCTTGTATCTTTTGATGGGAACCGTGAAAAAGGATCTGAAAGACTACCAGGCTCGTTTAAAATCCGGAGAGATCAAGCGCTATAAATAAACAAAGCCGTATGTAATTGTCTTTAACTGTCGCCGGATATCAACGTTACCATTTTACTTTGCGCTGAGGTTTTTATTTTATATGGAATTTTTAGCATTTTACCAGTGACAATATGGTTAGCGCGATCCATATTGTTGGCCAGCATGATATTATCAACGCTTGTGCTGTACCGACGCGCGATCAGAGTCAAGGTTTCCCCGGATTGCACCCGATGACTACGGAAATCGACTCTTGCAGGATTTAGCCGAAGGATCTGATCGATGTTTGCTAAAAGCATCTGCTTCTTTCCCTCAGGTATGTTGAGCACATAATTATCGCCTGGCACAATTTCCTGCCTGAGCTCAGGGTTAAGCGCCTCCAAAGTTTTTCTGTCAATTCCGGTAATCTTGGCGATATCATCAAGATGATTCATTCTTGTCACTTTAAGAGGCTCGGATTTTATCGGTGAATCGATAATAATTTTTTCCATCCCGTATTTTTCCAAATTATTGACAATATGAAGAGTTGCTAAAAATTTGGGGACATAGCGTGCGGTCTCCTCGGGAAGTTGCGCATAAAGATCCCAGAAGTTATCCAAGTATTTAATCTTCTGGTTCCTGATAACTCTCAAAACCCTGGTTTCCCCGCAATTATAGGCTGCAAGCACGGTAGACCAATCTCCGAACTGGCTATGAAGTTCTTTTAAATAGCTAATGGCGGCCCGTGTTGATTTATCAGGATTCAGACGCTCATCGATGTACTGGTTTCGACTTAATCCAAACTTGTAGCCTGTTGAGGGAATAAATTGCCACAATCCTAAAGCCCTTTGTTTTGAAAGCGCTTTCACTATAAACCCACTTTCAACTAAAGGGAGCCATGAGAGTTCTTGTGGGAGACCTTCTTTTATTAGCATTTCAACTATCGTTTGCCTGTATTTTCCAGATCTCTTATACGACGCGATGAAATGGTTTCTGAGTTCACCTTGAGTATACAGGTCTATCTCGTGTTGGACCTTTTTGTTTATGGTCAAAGGAATTTCTTTTCTTCTCCCGTTTATAACCATTTTGCGGGACGCATAAATTTCATAGATGCGCTTGGTGATAACAAAGCGCATGTCTTCTTTTTGCCGCATCAGATTTTCATTCTCGTGTGTGTCGATTTTCAAAATAACTGAATATGCCCTATCGAGTAGATCGATTGCTCTATCAGGCTCACCATTTTGC
Source organism: Desulfobacterales bacterium (assembly GCA_049666885.1). Classification (GTDB taxonomy): domain Bacteria; phylum Desulfobacterota; class Desulfobacteria; order Desulfobacterales; family SG8-13; genus JARFQH01. The sequence continues at coordinate 1,266 of JBATHN010000059.1, read as the reverse complement.
CAAAATTCCTGCGATGTCTGGCAAAGTAAAAATGCTTGTTCAATCATTTGCTGGGCGTTTTGCTCTGAGTCATTTAATCTATCATCCGAAATGTTTTCATCGTTGTAGAAATTTTTGCATCTTTTATTTTCTACTCGTTTTATATCTATTGCTGTTTCGACCTTTACATCGCAATTATCATAGGCATCATTTTGCCCAAAATCTTTTGTAGCCGATAAATTTGCATAAGTGCGACAATATTTATTTTTCTCGTAATCAGCCGAACCTGCCATCGGCAGAACCAATATAATTATAAACAAAAATAATTTAATTTTCATTGCTTTATCTCAAAAAAAGTTAATTTTTATATTCTTTATAAAATGACAGCATAAGGCTATTGGTATTTTATAGTGAGAAAATATAACCTTAATGCCGATTATTGGGAAATTCGGTGAAAACTGTTGGTTACAAAGATTATGCCAGAGAAAAGTAGATAATAAATAAGCATAAATTTACAGGTGGTTACAAAGACTACACGATCTTGGTAGGAACAAAAAGTTATAAAGTTTTTTAAACATTATAGAAAGTACTTCATATTTTACAAAATATAACTGTTTGGCACTTACTTACTTTTACGACTTCATTCAACCAATAATTTTTTTGGTATAAATTTTACTTTGCATGGATAATCTTCATTTTTTCGGAAAGTTAATCATATTTTTCACCTCTCTTTCGGATTATTCTTTCACCTTATACCATCAATATATTCTTGTTATTACATTGAATTTTTAATTATTGTCAAAACTGGCACAGACAATGCTTAACACTTTTTTACTTCGTGAATATAAAAATTATAGATTCGACTGCTATAGCTTTTGAGTGCTTTTTAATTCATGTGACTTTCGCCCTGGTATCCGTAAAATAAGGAAGGAATCGTATAAAATCTTTGTGCTGTTTACATCCCTGATGACTACACTTGTAGCACTTTACCTACTTGTACGCTTGCAATTATCAGACATTGTCCTACAGGTTACTGGTATGATCTGAACATTTATATTATTCTGAATAAACAACTGTCTGGAATTGATCTTGATCAATATTTAGGCTTGGTAGTTGATGCGAACGTCAAAGGGGGGCGGATATGAAAAGAATCATTCGTTTTTTGAAGGTTGCAATTTTAACACTATTTGGAGCATGTACAATCTTATTGGTCGGGGGGGTTCACTTTTCTGCGAATCATATAATTGAATCGCCGGATTTTTTAGAGCCAGCCTATCAGGGTAATGA
>JBATHN010000058.1:0-8307 GCA_049666885.1 Desulfobacterales bacterium | reverse complement strand
CCCAGGTGCTGATGCGTTCATCGGAGGTCACCCCCAGGCGCAGGTCGTCGATGACGACATTGGGAAATTTTTCGCCGATCTTCGCCCCGACGCCGTTCCAGAAAGAGATGTAGGTCAACAGCATCGTATTGGCCACATATTTGATGGCCTCCGCGGTTTCGGGCGATGTTTCGATGTATTTGATGCGGACGTGATTGACGAATTGGGAATACACCCGGCGCAAGATGGTGAAATCTTGCGGATCATCACAACCGACCACGACCCGGTCCGGCCGACGCGCCTGCATCACGGCGGTGCCTTCCGCCAGAAACTCCGGGTTGGAGGAGACGCCGAAATTTTTGACCTTGTGCGAGGACATGATGCGCTCGAGATGACGCGCCGTTCCGATCGGCACCGTGCTCTTGTTGACGATGACCACGCGACGCTTGTCTTTGCGCTTGGCGAGCAGCTCGGCCAAATGTTCGGCCGCGGCATCGTAAAACGTCAGATTTGTGGAGCCGTCCAGGTTGGGCGGGGTCGGCAGACACATGAACACGGCATCCGTCCCCTCGATAATCGCTTCCAAATCGGACGAAAAATACAGGTACCGGCCCAGGGTTTCGCGGATGATGTTAACCAAGCCGGGTTCATTGACGTGGCGTTCGATGGCCTGGGGCTGCCCGGAAGAAAAGGCCTCCAGTTTTTCCCGGTTGTTGTCGTAAGCATACACTTCATGGCCGTACTCGGAGCAAACGGCGGCATGCACGAGACCAACGTATCCGGTGCCTAAAACGATAATTTTCATGGCTTCCCCTGATTTAATTTAACCTGGGTTGAGCGGTTCAACGTTCACCGTTCAGCCCAGCCGCTGGCCTGAAAAGCGGCCAGTTCGATCGATAAAGAAACTATGCCATTCTGGCGTAGTTTCATACGAGGGTTGAAGGATTTAAGTCCTTCTTTGAACCCAGAACCCCGAACCTTATTCAAAGGCGTTCCGGCAGGTTATCCGGAAACATGGTCCATTCTACCATATCTTTTATCAAATCATCAATCCCCAGCAGTTGAACCCTGCGCCGCAGGAATTCGGAGATGGTCGGCTGATAGGCCTTGACCTGCGGATACATTTTTACCTCACTCGGGATCTGGTTGCCTTTTTTGTGATTACAGGCCTTGCAGGCAGCCACGCAGTTTTCGAACTCCGTTCGGCCACCCCTCGATTTTGGTACAATGTGATCGACGGTCAGCCGCCCGCTGTGGGTTTGACAATAAGCACATTTGAAACCGTCTCTGATCAGAACGTTTTTCTTGCTGAACGGCACCCGCGCCCGGTAAACTGTCCGGATAAATTTAATGAGCTTGATAACCAGCGGAATCTTGATGGCCATGCCCTCACCGGTCCTGACCGTCCTTTCCGAATACCGCAGCACTTTTACCTTTTCCTTCACCATCAAGCACAAGGCCCGCTTCCAATCCACCACATTCAAAAAAGAGTAGTCCGCATTGAGCACAACACACTGGGTCATGGCCGGCTCTCCTTTGACTCACCAACAATAAAATAACACTTCTGAACGCTGAGACAGCCGACCAGAAAGGCGAGAAAACTCGGCAAATTTGGGAATTCCGAATTTTCGCACCGGCAGCCGGACGGGATGAATTCGCGTCCAAAATGAGACGTTATTTTAGGTGAGTCCTTTCTTGACGCAGCGCTGTTTCAACTATCTGAAGCAATATCGGTTTAAAGGTTCACCGTTCCCCGTTCAGGATTGAAGGATTGGAGCAATATCGGTTCAAAGGTTCACCGTTACTCGTTCAGGGTTGAAGGATTGAAGTTTTTCCTCGAACCCTTGAACCCGGAACCCTTAAACCCTGAACCCCATCCATGCGGAAAAACACGCGGGGCGGCGCTTTCCAATCGCCGGGTTCGAGGCACTTGATAGTATAAGGAGCTTCAAAAATCAACCGATTTTACGGGATCTCGCGCGGCCCGATACCGGTCGCGGGCCTTTCTGCAGCAAACCGCCGGCACGCCGCACCTCGGGTCGAACCAGCGGTTCTCGCTAAACCTCCATATGAAGTCGGGTAACCAGATTTCAAATTGGTTAACTGTTTGAGCGTATTAGTCCCGCTGCGGCGGGATTAAAATCCGGGTTCACGGTGTAGTTTATAGAGTCCTTATGTTCACCGGGAATCCCTGGTTCGGCATCACAGCCCTTGCTATTCTTGGAGAAATTCTTATGGTTTGACAAATTATGTGTAGGAATGACACACTTCATAATCAAAAGCAAAATATTGGAGATAAACGCGACCCCCTTACATAATGACGGGTCTGGTCCGGGCTTAGACCCCGTTGGCGGCGAGTTTCAGCCGCGACCCGAAATCGGTTATCCGGGCGCAGGCGCCCACCTTGTTTTCAAGCTAAACCCTCATGGCCTTTCAGGCCGCCACGGTGCATGAAAATTATGGGTTCTGTCGTTTCAGCGTCCTGTCATTCCGCCGATGGGAGCCGGCTGTTGCTGTTTGTTTCAATTAAAGCAGGCGCAGCTGTTTGAGACGGTTAGCAGGCCTTGCCCCAGCGCCCGCGAATACACACGATAAACCCTTCCGGGGCTTTCAACAGGCAGTGGGCATTTTTTCAGAACCGGGCCGGCGATGGGGTTAGGTCCGCTTGACGCCGAGTTCTGAGCCGTATGAAACCGAAGCCGCCGCCGGTGGTGCACAGCACCACGGGTTGTTGAAAACAAACGTACGTAAAAATCTAGCATGGCCGAGTTTTCATTTTCGAACCATCATAGAGAAGGTGCCAACCGCGTGAGACTCACCCCGCTGCTGACAGTTGCCTTTATTTTGATCGCCAGCCCACTCTTGGCAGGAAAAGCCGAAGTGATCAACGTCACGGTCGTCAAAACTGCCCCGGATGTCTATGATTTTACTGTCACGGTCCGTCATGATGACACTGGCTGGGAGCACTATGCCGACAAATGGGAAGTCCTCGATTTAAACCATAAAGTCCTGGCAACCAGAATCCTGTATCACCCGCATGTGGACGAACAGCCGTTCACCCGGAACCTATCGGCGGTGAAGATTCCCGCTGCCGTTCGCGGTGTCTACCTCAGGGCCCATTGTTCGATTCACGGGTACGGCGAGCAAGAATTCCCTGTAGACCTTCCGCATTGAAAGGAGCGTTGCGATGCTGAATCATGTGGTTTCGATGAAGTTCAAGTCAGGAGTAACCGAAGCTGACATCGACGACCTTGAAAAAAGTCTGGATGAACTGCCCAACTCAATCACTGAAATCCAGATGTACGAACTTGGCCGGGACGTCCTGCACACGGAGCGATCGTATGATTTCGCCATTGTCGCGTTGTTTGCCAACGAGGAGGCGCTGAACCGCTACCAGAAGCATCCCGAACACCTGAAGGTGTTGGGAAAGATTAAAAAACTCTGCGAAAGCGTGGTTGCCGTCGACTTCTTCGGTACCGATGCCGGCGATTTCAAAGACAAATCCCAACTGCCACCGCTGTTATGAAATGTGGATCGATCGGCAATCCACAAGGGATTCAATATCAGCTAAGGAGGAGGAAATCATGAAGAAAAAGGCCGAAGCCATGGTGCTGGCATCTTTTGCGGCTGATGCGCTGGCCCTGGGGGCCCACTGGATTTACGACACGGCGGTGATCGACAATGAATTCGGAAGAGTGGACCGCTTGCGTAAACCGACTCCAGACTCCTTTCATGATACCAAGGAGGCCGGAGAGTTCACTCACTACGGCGATCAGACGTTGGTGCTGTTGTCCTCGATTGCAGACTGCCGGGGTTTCGATCTCGACCACTTTGCCCGCAGCTGGCAAAAACTGTTCCAGGATTACACCGGCTACCGTGATCACGCGACGAGGGAAACACTGGAAAATTTTGCCGAAAACAAAAAACCGGACGCAGCCGGTTCCTCATCGACGGAACTGGGAGGGGCGGTACGAATTGCTCCGCTGGCTTACGTTTACCGGAAGAAACGGGATGACCTGCGCTCGGCCGCCAGGGCCCAGACCGCCATGACGCACAACGATCCCGTTGTGGTTGAAAGCGCCGACCTTCTGGCCGATGTCCTCTGGCATGTCCTGAAGGGTGAGTCGCCGACAGCGGCGCTCCAAACGGCATCGGACGACAGGACGGCTTTGAGAAAAATGGTCGCAGACGGTCTCCAGAGCACGGGCGGACCGACACGGGACACCATCAAAAAATTTGGACAGACGTGCGACACGGCCGCCTCCCTGCCCGGCGTCATCCACCTGGTGACCACTTATGAAACCGATTTGAAAACGGCCCTGGTCGAAAACGTGATGGCCGGCGGAGACTCTGCCGCCCGGGGGATGGCGGTCGGGATGATCCTGGGCGCCCATTTGGGACGTGACGCTATTCCCGCCGAGTGGCTGACTGAGATGAAAGCCGGCAACCGCATTGCCGACCTTCTCGGTCGGATTGGTTGAACAGCCTGGCAGTCCATTGCCGCCGCCATGAAAAAAACAACTGACATTGCTTTCAGACAAGTATTCAAACGAACCGGCGTTGAGGTCGCAACCATGAAGTACTTCGTCAAGCATTTTGAGGGAGGCTTTCAGGTATTGGAAAAAGAGGGTGACGGTGAATTTGCGATTGCATCCTTTCACAAGGACCCGCATACGCAGACCGGACAAAAATCAGAGGCGCAACGGCGGGCGGAAGAATACTGCGATTTTCTCAGCCAAAAAGACTTAGAGGATGATGATTCGCTGTCATTTGACTAATGTTTTGTAACCGCTCACAGGGTTGCAAATTCCGATGCGCTTCAAACCACCTAATTGTAAGCGTTTACAGAGTGCCGCAGATGCAAGGCGTCGGGTGCACAGACGTACTTTTTGTACTTCAAGCGCCTAGCAGATGCGGTGCACTGTGAACGCTTACAATGTTTTATTGACCCGACGTGACAAATAACCATGCTGTTCAAACTTTTTCTCGCGTTCACCCTTGTGCCCGTCATTGAAATCTACCTGCTCATCAAGGTCGGTGGTCACATTGGGGCATTTAAGACCGTGCTGCTGGTCATTGCGACCGGTATTGCCGGTGCCTATCTGGCGCGCCTGCAAGGCATGCAGACCATGCAGCGCGTTCGCAACAGCCTCGAGCAAGGGCGGATGCCGGCCGAAGAGCTGCTGGACGCGGTACTGATTTTCGCCGCCGGTCTGGTTCTTCTGACGCCCGGATTTCTGACCGACGCCATGGGGCTTCTACTCCTTTTTCCCGAAACGCGACATTACGTCAAGCGCTACCTGAAACGCCGATTGGAGCCCTATATCGACTCCCGGCATTATACTGGCGGCCCGACGCTTTGAATTTAAGTGACGCATCATCAAGGTTCATCGCTCAGCCCTGCCGCTGGCCTGAAAAGCGGCCAGTTTGATCGAAAGAGAAACTATGCCATTTTGGTGTTTGTATTTTGGTATTTGGCATTAATTTGTATGGGAGGGCAAGACCAGAAATCGGAAATCTAAACCAACACCACCGATGTTCAGCGTTATTCACCCGAGCGTGTAATATCGAGCAATAGCCGACAATGGGTAAGACAATTTATGTGTAACTATACATTAGCTTGGATTCATGGGCTCAGGCTGTGGCTATGACAAGAAATGTACCGATTTTTGTAGCGCTAGTGTTGATGCTGTCGAACTGCACCGCCAACCGGCCGGCGGAAGCGGACGGCAAGAAAGATGAACTCGCCGTCTGCCCGGATCGACCGAACTGTGTTTCCTCGCTCAGTGACGACAAAGTGCATTTCATCGCACCGCTCACATATGAAGGTTCGATGGCAGAGGCGGCCGCGCGTCTTCTGTCCGTGCTGGAGCAGATGAAAGGGGCCAAAATCGTTTCCCGAACCGATACCGCTATCCACGCCGAGTTCACTTCAACCGTCTTCGGTTTCGTGGACGACGTCGACTTCCGCTTCGATGCGGCAGACCGTCGCATCGATCTGCGGTCCGCCTCGCGGGTCGGCTACACCGATTTCGGCGCCAACCGCAGAAGGATCGAAGAAATCCGCAAGCGTTTTCAAGCCGCAGCGACCGCGGAACCCTCACAACCTCGAACGCAATGAGGCAACCGGTTATGACATCCTCCAAGTCAATCGACTATAGCATCCTGGATCGGCCGGAAATCCTGGCAGTCCTGTTTCACCCGCGGCCCTCTTACGGCGGCGGCAACCTCAGTCCGTCTTCCCGCGAGCTGATGGTTCCGGTCGATGACAAGATCGCCGTCGGTGCCTGCTTTCACGCCGGAGATCCGGCCGGGCCCAACATCCTCTTTTTCCATGGCAACGGCGAGATCGTCGACGACTACAACGATTTGGGGCCGCTCTACAACCAGATGGGCATCAACTTCATGGCAGTCGATTACAGAGGCTACGGCCGCTCCGGCGGACGGCCGTCGGTGGCGGCGATGATGTCGGACTGCCTCAAAATATTCGATTGGACCGTCGAATGGTTGCAGAAAAACAGCCACACCGGTCCGCTGATCGTCATGGGCCGATCGCTCGGCAGCGCCTCGGCCCTCGAACTGGCCAGTGGTCGAGCAGCGAATATCGGCGGTCTAATCATCGAAAGCGGTTTTGCATATGCCGCACCCCTCCTGCAGCTGCTGGGGATTTCACCGGCGGCGATCGGATTCCGGGAAGAAGAGGGCTTTCGCAACATCGACAAAATCAAGCAGGTCGAAAAACCGACCCTGATCATTCACGCCGAGTTAGACCACATCATTTCCTATTCCGAGGGCAAGGCCCTCTACGAGGCCTGTCCGGCCGCCGAGAAGTCGCTGCTCACCATCGCCGGTGCCAACCACAACGACATCTTCGCGCGCGGTCTGTCGCAATACCTGGCCGCCGTAAAGGCGTTGACGTCGAAGCTCATGCGGTGACGATTGAAGCCCTAACGACAATTTGATTTCACCGCAGAGACACAGCGAGCACAGCGATGATTTTTTTTCGTTTGCCGGTGCTTGCATCCCGTCTTGGCGGGGGAGACCCGCCTTCCTCGCCTGAGCCCGCCTGCCTCGCGGCCATTATGGGCAGACGATGGCGGGCAGGCGACGGCAAACGAAAAGCATCAATGCCGGAGCATAAAGAAAATCTAAGATACTATATGCAATGCAGTTGTAATAGAAGTGACAGGATTTTTTGCCCATCGCCGCCTGCCCGCCATCGCTTTCGCTGAGGCATGTCGGGCGGGTCTCCCGATGGACAAAATCAAATAGTCTTTCTGCGTTCTCTGTGTCTCTGTAGTAAAAAGATATTACTGCTGAGGCGTAACTTTACTTATGGATAGGAGTACCAAGGCCCTGACGGCATGGATACAGCGTCTTATTCGCTGATGAAGGCGTCAAACGCTTCCCAGAATCGCGACCGAATGGCATCGGTCTCCATCAGGATTTCGTGACGCGCATCTGCAATGACCAGAAGGCGGCAGTTCGGCAATCTCCGGCAGGCAGATTTCTGGGCCGCAACCGACACGACCCGGTCGGCCTCGGCCGCAACTATCAGCACCGGGGTTTGAACCCCTTCGAGAAAACCCGGTCGGTGGATGTGCGCGATCGAGACGAGAGTTGCCGTCAGCCACGCGAATGTCACGCCGCCGAGGGCCAGGTCCGGATTTCGGGCCACTGCGTTTTTTTCCACGGCAAAGCGCCGCGGGTCCGCGGTGAGTGCATTTCCCTCAAACGGCCGATCAAAATTGGTGCGCTTGTCGCTGCCGGGCACGAGGGCGTCTTCACCGCCGATATGTCGGCCCAGCCAGGCCAACCCTCTCACCAGCCATCGAGGAAACGGATTGGTGTTGATGTCGAGCATGGGGGCCACCAACACCGCCTTGTCAATGCCTGCCGGCTGCCGCTGCAGATAACGGAGGACCACATGCCCACCCATCGAATGTGCTATCAAATAGATCGGTCGCGCGGCCTCCGGTTGGACAACCCTCTGGAAGAAGTCCTCCAGGTCCTGCATGTAGTCATCGTAATTCCGCACAAATCCTTTCAACCGGTCCGGCAGCATGCGGCTCGAAAGCCCCTGGCCGCGCCAGTCGAAACCGAAGACCTCGAAGCCCCTCTGATTGAGGTCCGCTGCGGTTTCGGTGTATTTTTCAAGAAACTCCTTGCGGCCGCCGAGCAGCACCACGCTGCCGCTGGGTTGCCTGCCCTCGGGACACCAGCGGCCGCTGCGGATGGTCGTTCCGTCTGCGGTAGTGAAATAACCAACTCGGACGCTTGCCCCGTCGATTCTGCGCGACGTCGTCATCGTGAAGTAACCTCCTTTGG
>JBATHN010000057.1:0-7645 GCA_049666885.1 Desulfobacterales bacterium | reverse complement strand
CCTCGGCCGCAAAACGGGGGGGGTTGGGATCGGCCACCCGGAAAAATTTCGGGTTGTAGGCCGGCATATCCCCCATGTAGTCCTTGATGCCGTCGAGTACCTGTGACTCGTCGTCGTAAACGTATCGAAAAAAACCGGTTTCATCATAGTGGATCTTGGTCGAGCCGGGCGGTTCTTCCTTGTACTGCTTGGCGGCTTTGATCAGCTGTTCGGCGCCTTCCAGATCGAAGGAGCCTTTGGGAGACATTCCGCTCAGGATACCGCCGCCCCCGACGGCGATATTGCTGTCTTTGTGGGCAAACAGGACGGTGGGGCTGATGCCCTGGTAGCCGCCGCCGGCCGGGTTGGTCCCGTAAATGGCGGCTAGGATCGGAATTCCCATCTGTTCCAGTTCGGCGTGGCGAAAGAAGGTGGTACCACCGCCGCGCCGGTTGGCATAGAATTTTTCCTGCTCGGTAAGCTTGACGCCGCTGCAGTTGACCAGCCAGACCAGCGGCAGGTTCAGGCGCTTGGACAGATCGGTGACCCGCAGAATATTGTCATACTGGCCGGGCACCCAGGCACCGGCAAAGACTTTGTTGTCGAAACCGATGATCACGGCCCATTTGCCGGAGATCTTACCCAGGCCGTCGATGACGTTGCTGGTGCCTTCGGCGTTGTCTGCGGGATTGTAAAGCGTATGCAGCGGGCACCAGGTCCCGGGGTCCACGAGATAGCGGAGGCGCTGCCAGATGGTCATCTGGCCCCGGGCGTTGATTTTTTCTTCCGGCAACCCGACATTTTTGACTTTTTCGACCTCTTTGCGGATTTCTTCCTCGACGTCCTTGATTTTTTTGACGTTTTCCTGGTTGCTTTTGATCTGTCCCGGACTCAGATCGGTGCCGAAGTCCTTCATTTTTTCGAAGTAAGGTCTCATGATGTCTCGCTCCCGGTTTCGTCAGCGGTTTTATCTGTTCTGCTCGATCGGCCACAGCCCCTTTTCTTTCAGGACCGACCGCAGAGTCTTCAGGGCGGTGTTGACCGTGGGGATACCCGCGTAGGTGAAGGTCTGGAAGATCGCTTCCGCGATGTCCCCCACAGGGCACCCCACATTCAGAGCGGCTTGGATGTGGAGCCGGAGCTCTTCCGGGCGATCGAGGACCGTCAGGACGGCGATGGTGATCAACTGCCGCGTCTGATGGGGGATCTTTTCGCGAGCGTAAAGCCTCCCCGTGATAAACAGCGACAGCTCCCGGCCCAGTTCCTTATCAAAGGCCTGCCAGAGTTCAAAGGGTTTTTCCTCCGTAACGCCCTTGAAGTAGAGCGCGGCGGTGTTTTTTGTTTTTTCGATCAATTCCTCATCCAATTGCCGCGGTCTCCTTTTTACCGGTTCAATCTTGGCCGCTGCAAGGCGAACCTCAGCGGTTCGCCTTGCGGATGCCCAGTTGGTCCAGGGCGATGATCCATTTGCAGATGTTGGCCGATCCCTCGACCATCGTGTAGGTGGGGGTATCGCGGTAGAATCGGGCGACCGGATATTCAGTTGAATATCCGTAGGCCCCGAAAATCCGCATGGCGTAGTTGGCGCACTTGGTCACCACTTCGCCGGCAAAATACTTGGCCTGGGCCACGTCCAGGCCGTTGTTGAGACGGCCCTGATCCTTGGCCCAGGCGGCCTTGTAGACCAAGAGACGGGCGGCTTCTATTTCAGCCGACATCTGGGCAATCATGTCCTGGTTCATCTGAAACTCGCCGATGGGTTTGCCGAACTGTTTGCGCTCGCGGCAATATTTTACAGACGCGTCGAGGCAGGCCTGAGCCACGCCGACCGCCCCCGCCGCGGCTGATAAACGGGTCTGGTTCAGAGAACTGAAGACAATTTTAGCCCCGTCTCCGGGTTGCCCGAGGATGTTTTCCTTGGGGACGCGGGTGTTGGTCAGAAAGACTTCGCCGGACGGTGAACTGTGCGACCCCATTTTTTCGAGGGCAGTCGTTCTGACACCGTTGAAATTCTTCAACTCGACCACGAAAGCCGACAATCCTTTGGAGCCCTTTTCGCGATCCGTGTAGGCATAGTAAAGGATCACATCGGCGATGTTGGCATTGGAAATCCAGGTCTTGGAACCGTTCAACAGCCAGTGGTCGCCTTTGTCTTCGGCCGTGGACTGCATCGACATCACATCGGATCCGGCGTCCGGCTCGGTGATGCCGAATCCGCCGATGTATTCGGCGTTGACCAGTTTGGATATATATTTCTGTTTGACCGCGTCGGCGCCGTAACGATAAATAGTGTAGGCACATCCAAGGGTCTGCATGTTGACCTGGACCCTCAGGGAGCTGGATGCCCGCGCAATTTCTTCGGTGACGATCATGGCCGCCAGCCAACCGGCGTCCATTCCTTCCCCGTCGTACTCTTCCGGTATGACCGTGCCGAAAAAGCCGAGTTCGGCTATCGGTCTGATGGCCTCTTTGTAGGGGAAATAATGCTTGGCGTCCCACTCGTCGGCGTAGGGGGCGATTTTTTTTTCGGCGAACTCACGGATCGCTTTTCTCAGCATTTCAAGTTCTTTGGTCAACGCAAAATGCATCTAATGTCCTCCTCTACAATTGGGTCGGCACGATTATTAAAAGCCGCGCTGTAGTGTCTCGTCACACATAAATTGTCTTATCAATTGTCGACCGCTGCTCGATATTTATAGCCTGGGGACGTAACAAACATCATCGGCAGTGTTGGTTCAGGTTTCAGCTTCCAAGGCTTGCCCGCCCGCTTATAATGCCAAATACCAAAATACAAGCACCAAAGTACAAATAAATTCCAAATGTCGATATCCAATTTAGACGCCACGATCTCGATGGGATGCCGGCACCGGAGAGCGCTCAAATAGCTACCATATAGCTATACCGCAACCGCAATGTCAAGCGCTTTTAAACCGATGTCCGTTGAGGCTTCGGGCGTTCGGGTCGCCTTTTCTTAAGCGGGGATCATCCTTCGTCGTTCCATTCAAGAAAACAAAACCGCTTGACAATCCGGTAAAACTGGATTGAGATCTTTAACCGGGAAATTTTCTGCAGTCGCGGGAGCGAATCCGGACATCCCTTTCTCAACGGTGGCGTTTTTATTTCAAGGACCGTCAGATGCACAGCGATCAAAACAAGGTCATGGACCTGAGCACGGCCATCCGGCACTTTGTCGATGTCGGCGCGCACATTTCGATCGGCGGTTTTACCCTCAACCGCAACCCGATGGCGGCAGTTTATGAAATCATCCGTCAACACATCACTGGGCTCCATGTCTATGCACACTCCAACGGTCAGGGCGTGGATGAATTGGTCGGCGCCGGCTGCGTGGCCCGGCTGGAGATCGCCTATGCCGGCAGCGGTCGCTTTGCACCGACCTGCATTCGGTTCCGCAAAGCCGTCGAAAACCGATCGCTCGCTGTGGAGGACTACTCCAACTACCAGATGACGCTGCGGTTCATGGCCGGTTCCATGGGGGTTCCCTTCCTGCCGACGCGCTCGGGACTCGGCACCAGCATCATCGACAAATGGGGGTTTTCGGCCGAGCTGAGAAAATCCGATCCCAAGATTCCAAATCAAAAACTGGTCGTGATGGAAAACCCGCTCGACGGATGGGGTGATGCCGCCCGGGTCGTTCTGGTACCGGCCATCAACCCGGACGTGACCATCCTGCACGTTCAGAAGGCCGATGCTCAGGGCACGGTCCGCATCGAAGGACTTACATTCGCCGATGTCGAGCAGGCCAAAGCCGCGCGACGTTTAATCGTGACCTGCGAAGAGCTGGTTGAGGTCGATGTTTTGAGGGCGGCACCCGATCAGAACCAAATCCCTTTTTTTTGTGTCGATGCGGTCGTGCCGGTTCCCTGGGGCGCGTTTCCCACCGCCTGCTACCGGTATTACGATTACGACCCCGTCTATTTCAACCAATACCGTCAAGCGGCAATGGACGACGAGCGGTATCGGACGTACTTGGAGATGTTTGTGTACGGCGTTCCGGATCACCAAACACTGATCGAAAAGGTCGGCCCTCGGCGGCTCGATGCCATCAAGGCCGACCCGCGGACCGGCTATGCGGTCAATCTTGATCGCCATTAGCGGAATGTAAGCGTCAGAATAACGGGAGCTCTTCAATCTATGGCGGAGTATACTCTGCGCGAAATGATGGCGATAGCTGCGGCGCGACAGATTCGTGACAAAGACATCGTTTTTTGCGGCACCGGGATTTCGATGTTGGCCGCCATGGCGGCCAAACACATCAGCGCCCCAGACAGCGTGATTTTTTTCGAGACCGGCGCCATCGATTCGCTGCTGGCGGAGGTTCCCATGGCGGTGGCGGACCCACGCGTCATGCACTGGACTTCGGTCAACGGCAGCCTGGCGGACGCCTTTGCCTTTATGCAGAATCCGACCACCGGCCGGCAGGTCGTCGGCATCATGGGGGCCGCTCAGATCGACCGCTACGGCAATTTGAATTCAACGGTCATCGGCGACTATTTTCGGCCCCGGGTTCGATTTTCCGGCAGCGGTGGCGCCTGTGACGTGGCCTCCTTTGTCGGCCGCACCATCATTTTCATGCAGCACGAAAAGCGCAAGTTCGTCAAGCGCCTGGATTACCTGACCAGTCCGGGCTGGCTCCAGGGGGCCGGCCGGCGGGAACAGGCCGGGCTTGCGGCGGGTGGTCCGGCGGTGGTGATCACCAACATGGCGGTAATGGCCTTCGACGACACCACGCGGGAGATGTATCTGATGGCGGTTTTTCCCGGCATTTCGCCGGCACAGGTGCTCGATCACATGGAATTTGAGGTGGACATTTCGCGGGCGCAGACTTTTCCGCCGCCTTCAGCCGCAGAGTTGGCCATTCTGAGGGAAAAATGCGACCCTCAGCGGCTGATACTCGGATAAATTCTGCACGAACAAGTTCGTGCAGAATTTATTATTTTCGGAACTTCTGCAGTGCGATCGCCGTCATGAACGCCAGGAAGCCCAGCAGGTCCCCCCATGCCTGCGGCCAGAAGAGTCCGGCCGCACCTAAAGTGAACAGTCCGGTTTCCAGCCAGGTGGCCCGGCGGATAAAATAACGCTCCAGGGCCGAGGCGAACGCCACCAGACCCAGGGTGGTGGTCACCATGGCGAAGACCACCTCCCAGTGCAGCAGTTCATAATTCTCTCCCATTCCGAGCAGCGGTCGGTAGGCCATGATGAGGGGGATGATGTAGAGTCCCTTGGCGAGCTTCCAGGACGTAAAAGCGGTCCGCATCGGGTTGGCCCCCGCGATCCCGGCGCCGGCGAAACTGGCCAGGCTCACCGGTGGCGTTACGTTGGCATCCTGCGAGTACCAGAAGACGATCATGTGGGTGACCAGCAACGGAACGCCCATGTCGAGCAGGGCCGGGCCGGCCAGGGTCGCCAGTACGATGTAGCTGGCGGTCACCGGCAGACCCATTCCGAGCACCAGCGAAGCCGCCCCGATCAACAAAATCGCCAGGGCTTCGATGCCGAAGCTCAGGTCGAGCACCAGGCTGGAAAATTTTAGTCCCATGCCCGTAAGGGTTACCATGCCGACGATAATACCGGCTGCTCCACACGCCACCGACACCATGACGGCATTGCGCGCGCCCTTCTCGAGTGCCCCGAGCGTTTGCTTGAATTCCCGGAGGCCGAATTGCGCCAGGCTCAGGCGATCGGGATCATCGTGGGGGTACCGACGGGCGCTGGCTGCCCAGCGGATGCTGTTGGCCGCCAGACTCGCGGCCACAGTGCTCAGCACCGCCACGAAACCGGCCATCATGGGTGAGTAGTTGGCCATCAGCACGTAGATCAGGATCACGACCGGGATGATGAAGTGCAACCCTTCCCTGATCACTTTCATGGCCCGCGGCAGGTTTTCCCTGGGTTGGCCCTCGAGACCGTATTTTTTGGCCTCGTAGTGAACGAAGAGGAGCACGGTGAGGTAGTACATGATGGCCGGCACCAGGGCCACTTTTACAATGGTCAGGTAACTGGTTTCGGTAAACTCGGCCATCAGAAAGGCACCGGCCCCCATGATGGGCGGCATCAACTGACCGCCGGTGGAGGCGGCCGCTTCGATGGCCCCGGCCACATGCGGCCGGTAGCCGACTTTTTTCATCATGGGGATGGTGAAGGAGCCGGTGGCGACCACATTGCCCACGGCCGAGCCTGAAACCGAGCCCATGAAACCCGAGGCCACCACGGCTGTCTTGGCCGGTCCACCCGAAAAACGGCCGGTGATGGAGTAGGCCAGTTCGATAAAAAAATTTCCGCCCCCGGTAGACTCCAGAAACGCTCCGAACAGGACGAAGACGAAGACGAATGTGGCGGCCACCCCGATGGGAAGCCCGAAGATGCCTTCGGTCGTGAGCCACAGCGTGGTGGCGATCCGCTCGATGCTGTAACCCTTGTGGATGATCAGCTCGGGCATGTAGAGCCCGAAGTGGGCGTAGAGGATGGCCGCCAGGCAGATACCGGTCATCACGAGGCCGATCACCCGCCGGCAGGCTTCCAGCACCAGAAGGGTGCCGATGATGCTTATCGCCAGGTCGCTCTTGAGCCAGTCACCCTGACGCTCGAAGATATCGGTGAGATTGTAGCAGATGTAAAACGTGCAGGTAACCGATGCCAGGACAAGGACCCAGTCCATCAGGACCCAGATCGTCAACTTGTCCTTGCGGGCGCCTTTGAACGGTTCCTTGACAAGAAAAGTCAGGCTGAGGATGGCTCCCAGGTGGATCGAGCGCTGAACCAGGGCGGTCAGGGCGGTAATACCGGCCGTGTAGAGCTGGAAAAGACTCAAACTGACGGCCAGAACCGCTACCAGACGGGCGGTCCATTGAACCAGGTTTCGGTTGCTATCGGGCGGGGCGGCGACGGCCGATACCGACCGGTCCTGATCTTCCCGGTTTCCTGGCAGATGTGTTTCCGACATTGAAGACTCCTGGCCTTGCTTTACCTGGGAGTGGCGGGATGGGGGCAGAATCTGCGCCAGATTCGGTGGAGTCGACTCACCGGCCGCGCCGAGAATTGAACGGCGCTGTGGGGCGCCACGGAGGAGAGGTTCGTACGGGTATGCCGCCAGATGACGGTGTGGTCCACCCCGGGGCTGCCGATGCGCAGGACGAAATTGCCGGTCGGCAGGTGCATGTTTTCGATGGCTTCATAGGGACCGCGCTGCACCATCCGCCCTACTCCCGGCATGCGCCCCATGCCGGCTCCGAATTTCAGATAGCGTTCTTCCTCGATGTAGATTCGGCCTGCACGATCCAGGCTGTGCTCCTCCCAGATGGGAGCGTTTTCCACCGAGTGATAATACTGCAGGGTAAACCGCTCGCCAACCGCCAGCGGCAGCACCAATAGCGGTGGTCCCCCCTCAACCGGGACCACCCTCAGTTCCAGGCCGCCGGATGCCAAACCGGCGGCAAGCAGGAACAATAAGACCAGGCCGGAAACCGAAAAAAGTATCCACCGCGCCGGCCTGGCCATTGTTCCGCCTTCAGGGCATCAGCCTGGCCGGTACCGCAATCCCTTTTTCCTTGAGGTACTTGACAGTGCCCGGATGAAGGGGGATCGGCGAATACTTGACGGCATTTTCAGGTGTGGTGTAGGCCGCCGAGGGATGGATCTTGCGCAGGTA